>RDXD01000389.1 GCA_004292575.1 Bacteroidota bacterium | reverse complement strand
CTAGCCGAACCGCAGTCTGTTTTTCTATATGGTCACTAATGCGTTTTTCTTGAGCTGCTTCAAGAGCAGCTTGTTCCGCTGCGTCTCGTTCCGCTGCGTTTCTTGCCGCTGCGTTTCTTGCCGCTGCATTCTTATTAAGAACAATGTCTGTTGCTAAGATAGCTTTTTCATAAATGTCTATGAGTGCATCATATTTATAATGTTCCTCTTGCTTAGCCATACTTTTCTGCACTCTTATTCCTTGGTTCAGAATTGATTGGTATACACTTTTGAAAAATAATAGAGTATGTTCAAACTCGTTGTTCGAGCTTGGCATATAGTTTTTTCGTGCGACTTCCCATGCACGGCCACTCGGATTTTTAGTATTAAGATCCCAAGTACACTGGGCTTTGTGTCTTGCATTTTTGCGATATAGATAAAACAAAAGAGTTCGAATGGAAATAGGCAAGGTTGAAGTCTTGAAATCGAAGGGTAGCTCTCCATTTGTAAATTCACAGAATAAAGAATTAATTCCAGAGTAATCAGACTGGTTATCTGATTTGTCAATGTAATTGTCGAATATTTTGAGAGCGAAGCCCTCGTGGTAATTTTTTACTGCTATTTTTATAGTTTCATCTGTCAATTTTTCATAGTCCTTGTCCAATTTCAATTCTGGGCCGTATTCGTAATCCATTTTGATATTGAATTTGTAATACGCCTCTGTGCCCCAGTTCAGGTTCATGATGATGCCGTACTGAGCGGTAAAATTGTCTTTGTGGAAAGTGTATTCGATGCCAGTACCTGCTAAGGTCCCGTATGTTTCGCCAAGTTCCTTAAAACCCAATAGCCGTGAATGCGTATCCTGACTAGTTCTCGAGTTCATCATCTCGAACAACATCTCCATGGACATGAGGAAGCAAAGGCCGCTGGCCACGATGTTTCTGTTTTCCGGTGTCTGTCCGCCAGGAACTTTGAATGCAGATAGCAGTTTTTTTTGCTCCGGACCGACCGGGGCGGCGGCAGCATCTTCTTGCTGGCCAACTACGCTACTGCGGGTACCATTGTTAGTGAGAGGTAATGCTGACGAAGCAACGGCAGTATCGGACCGTGTGGTAGCGGCAACTTCTGCAACACGCCCATCCGGATAAATAGCAATCACCGGATCTTTAATATCAGAAGTATAAAACAGGTTGGCAATCTCCGCCCCGTGCTGCGCCACCTTGATACCCAACGCCCGGTTGATTTGCTGGCGGATATGAAAATCGTAAGGGGATAAAAGACCGTAAGGGTTTTGAGTATCACCTTCACGTCTTTTTTTAATGGAGTTTTGACTGCCTAATCTTGGCAGCACACTAAGAAAATTGAAATCTATTGTTATTCCAATATCATTACCATTTAGTAATTGCTTTAGCTCTAGTTTATTTATTTTAGGTGCCACCATGAAAATATCATAATCCGCTACTACCTCGTAGTATTTTTTGGCAGCTTGGTTATCGTTAACAGGTTTAGGGGCACGGTCTTTCAAGCCTTCCCCTCTTGTGCGCAAGGCCAGCACCCGCACTTCCCTAAAGTTGGCATCTTCAACTGCTGGAACTAATTGTGGTGCACAATTTGCGAAATCCACTCCCAGCAAACCATTCCATGCTTCATTGGCTTCATTAGGCCAAAGCCCATCAACTGCTTCGTTGATATCGCTCCATTTAACCGGGGTATTAATGGCTATTTTTTTGTTATCTTTTAATTTGACAGTGTGATTATCCGGGATAGTCATAGAAAAGTGTTCTGTAAAACCTCGAAGTATTGGAAATTTGCATCTCGACATTTTCACTTTCACATACACTCTAAACAATGTCGTATTGTCCACTACGTCTTCAGCTGGTTTAACCAAAAGGTTTTGCAGGTCCCCGGAATTTACTAGCTTCCAAGTAGTTTTAACTAACTTATAGGTAGCCATGAGTTTTTTCCCACCAAAGTCATCAGAAACTTGAAACGCATCGCCTCCTAATGCTTTATCAATGAGAGTTTTTTGGTTAATCAATAAGTCCCTTACTTGTTTTTCCGTCAAAAGCTTGGGTATGAATTTATATTTAGAAGCATCACCATGGCTTGATTTTTCTTTCAGTATATTGATGAGTGTATTTTGTTCCCGAAACCAGTCCTTGTCCTCTAATTTTTTGGCCATCTGGCTGAAAAATGTGATGTTCCCTTTCGTAAAAAACGCATTGGACGACTTCCCCTTCGTCGCCAGTTTTTTCCCCACTGCCGTCCGGTTTGCAAATGGCATAACAGAACCCTTGTTCGTCTTCCGTATCATAATGACGCAATGATTTTCTGCTGCCACTTTTTGCAGCTTTACGTACATATCATGGGTGATGCCCATTTCCATCATGTCAATGGCCTTGGTAGCAGTGAAAGTTGGGAAATTGCTCATTCGCTTAACATTTTAATAATTGACATCAATTAATATAATCGCCGCTCAGTATTTGATGATATACGTCAAGGCATAGTAGGGGGGAAGGTTGTTGTGGGGTTCATCGTTGCCAGTATTTTCAATAATTAGAGTATGTTGGTGATCTCCTGCTGATTGCGTTTTCATATCACTTTCATCTACCGAGCCATCAGCGCCGTTTTCACCTTCAAGGTAGAAGCCCCTGTATCCCAACGAGTGCTGATGATTCCCTGCCACATCAGTGTTACCCGTGTGTTTATGATTGGGCATTTGGGCAACGGTTAGAATGTGTTTTTCTGCACCGTGGTTATCGCCTAACCCGATTGGGTAAGTGCTCAGCCCATTCCCCGTCCCCGCCCCCACCACAAAACGGCTGCGGAGGTCGGGCGTAGTGTTCATGTTGATTGCTTTTTTAAGTTCCTCATATTTTGCGTTGCTCAGAGATGTTTGACCATCACACAAGAGCCAACCTTCCGGTGCTATACTCCCCCCAAAAGCAATGATGGCACCCACGGGCATCACAAACCCGGTAGCATCTTTGACCCTGCCTTTGACGGAGATGTCCCCAACGGCAGTTATATTTCCCTTGGCCCAAAGATTGCCTGAGAAATCCACCTTGAAACGGGTGTCTTGATTTTTCTGCATGGCCTCGATAAGATAGCCTGCTGAGTCCGATGATTTATTCCCTACCGAAATAAACATCCCGTTCATTCCTTCTGCTTCATCGTCCAACCGAAGGAGATTGGTGACTTTCGCTTCTTTATTCAATCTATCATGGATTTCCGCAGAAGTTATACTCAAAGAACTTTGGAGAGCATCCTTCATTTGTGTGCCTTCCGGAAGTTTTTTGCCTACCACTATCTGACTACTAAGCATCCCATAAGCCCTCGACAATTCCATAGCCTTGTCTTCATGGTATTCAGTTGAAAGCAAGGTCTTGCGCACCCGCAGCACAAACTCTGTGTCCCAATACCCCGGCAGGTTGCCTACGGTGATTTTGATTAGGGCATCGCCGATGGGGCCATCGGCGGGGATATGCATGAATTTAAGCAACTGATTGTTGATGGACTCTCCTGTCTTGAATCTTATCCTAATATTTTTATATCCCCACTCGAAGGCAGTTGGGTCTTCTGATTTTTTATTAGTGTCCAGGTTTGGTGTCTGAAAAACAATATCATTACCGACTGTATCGGTTTTTATCTCCGTCTTTTCATTTTCATTTTTCTGGCAGCTAATAGTATTCACATTGTCGCTTTTTCCAAATACCCATGCAGGATGGTAATTCGGGTCATAGTGATCTTTATAAAACGGGAATTTAAAATCAATAAAAGTTTCTGCACTCACCGTGATGGGCCGTCCATTCGTTTCCACCACCTGTATCCGCAACACATTGTCCTTAGAGCGGTGCACTAGCGTCGGGTCGCCCAACATCACAAAATCCAGTGGGGCAAAGGTCTTCCCATCGTGGTTGACGATGTCTAAGTGCAGATTGCGCACTCTTTCAATAAATTCTTTACCTACCGGTTCCCGGAACAGCAACTGCACCTGCGTGGAGCGGGAACCCGTGGCCGCAGCACCGGAAAGTCCGTTGACCAGGAAACTAATATCCTTTTGGGCCTCAACGGTACAATCGCTTTTGGCCGAAAAATAGATAACCTCCGCATTGTCGGCTGACCGCTTAATGGGCTTGCTGACCAACCACCTATCCCCAATCCCAGTCATATCAAGCGCAGCGAAATCACTCGTAAGCTCCTCAATCAAAGTCTTGGTCACAGGCTTTTTATTTAGAGCCTGCTTAAAAACTGCCTTCACGCCCGCAGAATCCTTAATCACATCCTGCTTAATGGCAGCCTGCTTAATGCCAGCCTCCTCAATCGCCTTCAGAAACTTGGCTTGAATTTCAACCGGATCCGTATATCGCAAAGTGCTTGGGCGAAAGACCAAAGCAAAATGGAAATTCTTAGCGTCGGCTGCTGTAAGGGCTTTCAGCACATAGTTGTTCTTGGTTTTGTTAATGAATCGAAAGCGCACTTTTTGTGTGTCGTCATCTTCCCTGGGAAAACTGACAATATAAAGGACAGGGGTCGCCTGATTCCTGAATTGGTTTTCTATGGTGAGATCGAAAGGATTTATTTGGTCCATTTTAGTATATTATTTTGATGATTATTGTTTTGTTAAGCAGTGGTTTTTTCAGGCTTTATTGAACTCAGCACGAGATAACCATTTTTGATTTCGGGCAATGTACCGTGTAATTCGCTGAATTCGGGTTTTGCTATTTCCAGTAGTTTACCGCTTATTGTCTCTCCTTCGGGCATCCCGATTTCAAACCATTTCCATTCGTATTCAGAGATATTGGGCAGGTCTAAATACATTCTTGGTGGTGGGAGGCTTTCGCCTTCGGCAACGGGTTCCAACGGTCGTTCATACTGCAGCACTGGGCCGGTCTCGAACCACATCATCATCCGTGCCAGGGCCTTTTGATAAAGTTCGGAAGGAATGGAAATGACCTCGGTGGGCAGCACGCCCGTCGTGGCATGCAGTACACCACGGGGATCCATGAGCACAGTGAAAGAAAGCTCCTCACCGTCAGGGTTTATTTTGTGAATAAATGAATTGGCGTTGTTGTCCTTCCGCCCGGTATCCGTGAAGCCATCACTATAACTGGTGATGTATTCCGAAGCGTCCTTGTTGGCTTGAGGGGCAAAGAATTTATTTGAAAGCGAGCCTTCCGTTTCCAGCCAATAGCCCAGGAGGCCATCGTTCAGTTGCAAGTGCTCGCCGAGCCGCAGCGGGAGGTCTATCAGGTTCCAATTTCCGGAAAAGCGGGCTTCCCTTTTGAGGAAAGAGGCATCCTCCCCTTCCGAAAATTCAGAAGTATTTTGCACATCGAGCAAAGTGGCCCGCCAGCTTTGGTCGAGGGCAGGATAGCCCTTTATCTGCAGCCCGGCCCGCACCCTCACCACGGCTATTGGCTGCCCAATGAGCAAGACCTTGGCGCTTTGCAGCGCAAAATCGGCCGGGGCGATGTTCGCAAGGCCGTCTTGCAAAGCAGAAAGAAAAGCATCTATGAAGGTATTGGGCGCGGCTTCATTCTGCAATGTCTTGCTCGACGCTCTGTCATTCTCCAATATTTTTTGGATGACCGTTCGGAAGGAAGTATCCGTCACTTTACCTTCAATATTTTTGGTAGGATCATCGCTGTGGGGTACTTCCCAGGGTAAATCCCGCCAGCCTATTACTTTTTCCAGAGTGCCCAGTGCTTGCCCATTGGCAGCGAACACCATCAGGTTTTCATCCAAAAAATTGGGGACGAACCACCCGCACACGGGGCTGGTGTTGGGGTTGTCGGTCATGCGCTTGTTGCCGTCTTCCAGAAAATGGAAATTCAGGCGGGCAGGCTGCACCAAACGGGGAGGCAGGAAGATTTCTTTCGTCAGCATCTTGACGTCATATTCAATAATGTCGGGGTTTCTAAGTTCCACCGAAGTCAGGGTATCTGCGCTAATGACGCTATCGAAGTTTTCGACATCATGGAATCTACCGAAATTGTCCAAAAACCGAAGTTGCTTAATGACCAGCTTACCATTGCGGATGGGCAAAAAATCATACAAAGCAGAAGGAGAAAGCTGGTCGTTGCCCTTGCACAATGCGGCCACCGTTTTTGAAAACGCCACAGAACTTTCAAACCCTAGTGGCTCTTTCATTTCCAATTGCGGCACTTGTCGCAGCATAAGGCAGGCCGCATTGAAGCCCGATAACCGTTGGCAAAGAAGGTCTTTTTCGCGGATTTTCTCCCGGGCAATTTGGGCGAGGCTCTTTTTCTCCTCCCAGACCTTTTTTTCATCATCAGAAGCGGATTTCAATCGGATGTCGCAAAACGCCATGTATTTATCCATCCCTTCCACGAAGGCCGAGCGCATGAATGGATTGAGGATAACTCCGCCCTGGAAGGAGGCATCATTGTCATTAGGCTCAGCCTCGTTATTTGGTTTTCGGTAAACACCGGGCGAGTCGTAGTCGAGATAAAAATTGTCGAAAAACGCCGTTTTCCAGGCTTCGGGGCTCAGCCCCGTGCTATTCACTGGGGTATCTTCCAACCCGACCGCCCATTCCATAAAAA
Organism: Bacteroidota bacterium; assembly: GCA_004292575.1. Lineage (GTDB taxonomy): Bacteria > Bacteroidota > Bacteroidia > Chitinophagales > Chitinophagaceae > Phnomibacter. Next base: position 15,207 of record RDXD01000389.1, on the reverse strand, counting down.
ACGGGCACCAATCCAGCTCGCTCGATTTTAGCATTACAAAAGGATTGGCTACTGTTAGTAGCATATTCGTAGCCGACCATTCCACCGCTCCGATTTCACATAAAGTTTCGGCAGATCGGCTGCCGAATTTGAACCCATCCACCGCTATCACCGGTTCATTGGGTTCCCAAAAAGGCTGTTCCGGTGTTTCTGCCAGCAACGGGTTGGCGGGAAAGTCAGGGGTAAGGTTTTGCGGCAAAGTGGCAGGGTTTTGCGCTAGTCCATCCGCTTTCTTCTTATCCTCCATCAACTGCAGAGCATCCTTCACCTTTTGGTTTTCCAGGTATTCATCCACCGGCAACAGGTCAGCTTGCAACTTGGCCTTCACTCCTTTGAGTATCCTTAGCCGGTAATCCATCTCTTTTGGCGTTAGGGTTTTTGCGAACGCCGGATTTTTATCCGCGGGGAAATCTGGGAATATCAACGAGTTATTTAATAATACGGAATGGGTTGTTGTGTTTGTGATTTCAACCTCATTATCGAGCCTTTTGAATAAGTCCTTAATCTTGCCCTGAAAGATTTTTGCTACAATCAAGCTCAAACGTCGCTCTTCTTCCAACATCCTGAAATGTTCTTTCTCGGTTGTTTCCAACTCTTTCAAGCTCGATACCCTTAACAAATGTTCGAGGTTGTCTCTGTCCGGGAACAAATCTTTAGCACCGGGCGGAGGATAGGCCGCCCGCATGTACTTGTACCAATCTGTATAGAGTTGTGCCTTGAGGCTATCCAATTCGTTTTCCGACTCATTGAGATCCTGCTTGTTCTTATTTAGGCTATTGAGCGCCTTGTACAAATCGTCCCCCAGCGGAAACCCCTTAAACTCCTCTGTTTTGCCCATGAAATGCTCCTTAAAAATATTGAGCGCGCCTCCTTTATTCAGCGAAAAACCCTTCCGGTGACGGGCTTCGATAAACTTGGGCACTTGGTCCACAAGGTGTCCATCCATCTGTGCGTTCATCAGGAAATATTCTAATTGGTCTTCGTCCTCTACTTTTATTAAAGGAAAGTTTGGGTTTTTTTCATCAGCGACTAAGGCACTGAACGCTTCGCTTGCCGTGTTGCCAACCACCATCTTCAAGTCATTGGGCAAAACATTCCCAGGTATCCCGTCCATTTGGATGGCAGCCACATACAGCGTTTTGGACAGGTCAACTGCATTGGGAACAGCCGTAGTAGTTTTCTCCAAAAGGATTCCGAACTTCTCTTTCAGAAAATCGGAAAGGTCAGCATCTGCACCGGCTTTTTCCGCTTTGACGGTTTTTAACAACAAATCGTCTTCCTCTGTGGCGTGCCAACCTGCAATGTTATAAGTGTCGCCAAGCTTTCCCTCTGGGTCGTGAAATCCGAACACCGACTTGCAATTGGGGTAACAGGAGGAGAACTGGACATGGCCAAACCCAAGCACCGTCAAAGGTTGGCCAAACCTTTCTTGAAAAGACTCCTTCATCAGCACCGCATCCGAGGGGACACCTTCTATTGGAAAGTGTTTTCCCAAGTAACAAAAGGGCGGCTTGGAAGTATCGGTGGCCAGCCGAGTCACGGGATAAACAGAATAATCGTCCGTCAGATGAATCTGCAACGTTCCCCCGCTATCACTTTTTATCTCCGCTTCGTGGAGGTAATCACTGACCACTAGCCATTTCTCGACATTGTTTTTTTCCACCAGCCACCGGTTGGGTGCAGCATTGAGCTTGCCACCGTATTCTTTGCCGAGAAAAGCCGGCACCATCCAATGAAGATGCACCCCTTTTCCCAATATCATGTTTTCATTCTGAAAAGGGGGAGAAAGGACTTCTTCTCCCAAATAGGCATTTTCGAAGTGGATGTCCATGGGTCTATCGCCAGGTTTGGCCAACCAAGGTAGTCCGCTATAGTCACCAAGCGGGGTGCTCACTACTTTGTCCTCTTGCAAAAGGCAAGCTTCAACATGTGTCTGAATGAATATAGATTGGCTCATTGTTGTAGTAATTTCAACTGGCTGATTTGATAAATTGAGATTCTGAAATTAGGTACTTCTACAAGACTAAATTTACTTTTTCGGTTTTTGTAAAAAAGGGATCTTTCCCAAGTATGAATATCAGTCAAATTGGTAGCAATTTCTGTCAATTTGAAGGGTAAACAGGTTTCAAAATCCATCAAGAAAGTTGTTAGTCGCTTGAAAACGCGGGTAAAAGAGCGGGTGTCGTTGTGGCCTGCCACTGCGGCTACTTTTGCTACAGAGTCATGGCTACGCTTTTCGATCAAATGCTTGGTACGGTCAAGGCGCATTTCCTGCAAATACTGCATGGGCAAGAGGCCGGTTAGTAGCTTCAACTTGCGAAGCAAGGTAGGCTCGCTTATATTAAATTCATAGGCCAATACAGGTATACCTAAGGTGTTTTGTTTGACAGTTTTTTGTGAACATTACGCTCAAAAGTTACCTGCCAAACTTGTCTGCCTCTGAGAGAGTGGGTGCAGTTTCTGCTTGCTCGGTTGGCTCGGGCATTGCAAGTTGTCTGGCTTTTTGATTGCGCTACAGGTTTTCAATGCGCACGAGCAGTTATTCCAGGTCAAAGGGCTTGGTTAGGTAATTATCAATGCCAATGCGAAGCGTTTTGGGCCGATCTTTTGCTTCTGCCCTTGCAGTAGGATAGTAACGGGGATTTGGCGGTTGGTGTCCGCGGATTTCAGTGGTCAAAATTCTATCTTATCAACCGGCAAAAAAAAGGGGGATACTATTTAATCCCTTCGGCTACAAAAATTGACTTCAGTTGTACGAAGTATTGCTATTTTCGACCTTGTTTTGTTGGCCCTAGAGCCGTTACTGGAAAATATCACAAACTTTGCTGTTATGCCTGCCATAGTGTTGAAAATACAATCGAATGATAATGTTTTGGTGGCGTTGAAAGATTTGAGCGCCGGAGAAGTGGTGGTGCACGAAGGTGAGCGCTATGTGCTTACCGAGCCCATTGCTGCCAAGCATAAGTTTTTTACAGCTGATTTAAAGCTGGGCGACGCTGTAGTAATGTACGGCGTAACCGTTGGTAAAATTACCGTGGATGCCGTAGCGGTGGGTCAAAAAATGACTACCGCCAATACCCAACACGCCGCGGAACCCTACGCTTATAGAGCCGTGGACTACCAGTGGCAGTCGCCCAATTTGGGGCGCTTTGCTGGCAGAACGTTCAATGGGTATCATCGACCAGACGGCAGCGTGGGTACAGCCAATTATTGGCTTTTTATTCCTACTGTATTTTGCGAAAATAGAAATCTAGATGTTATTAAGGAGGCGCTGCACCACGCCCTTGGTTACGCGGTTACTGACAAATATAAAACATATACTCAGCAGTTGATTCAGTGCTATGAAAGCACATCCAGTTTTATGATTGACGAGGTGCTTTCGGATGCTATCGGGCCTGCTAAGCGCCTTTTCAAAAACATTGATGGCATTAAGTTTTTAAATCATTTTGGGGGCTGTGGCGGTACACGGGGTGATGCTGCTACCCTTAGCAAGCTGCTGGCAGCTTACGCCGATCATCCAAACGTGGCAGGTATAACCATTCTTAGCTTAGGGTGTCAGCATTTGCAGGTACAACATTTATTGGCCGATATTGCAGAGCGCAGTTCAACGTTTAGTAAACCTGTGCTGGTTTTTGAGCAGCAGCAGAGCATCAGCGAGGAGCATCTTATTAAATCTGCCATAAGGCAAACTTTGGAAAAGTTGGTTGAGGCCAACACATTGGAACGGCAGCCGGCACCGCTCAGCAAACTATGCATTGGGGTAAAGTGTGGCGGTAGCGATGGCTTCAGTGGTATTTCGGCTAACCCCGCGGTTGGTTTTACTGCGGACTTGGTGGTTGGTTTAGGTGGAAAGGTTTTGTTGGCAGAATTTCCAGAGCTCTGCGGTGCCGAACAAGGGCTTATAGACCGCTGTACCAGTGAGGCGACTGCACAAAAATTTATAAACTTAATGGAGACCTATGATGCACAAGCGCATGCAGTGGGCTCGGGTTTTCACATGAATCCCTCGCCAGGTAATATTAAAGATGGTCTAATAACAGATGCCATTAAAAGCAATGGGGCCAGTAAAAAGGGTGGTACATCGCCAGTGGTGGATGTGCTTGATTACACAGAGCCTGCTAAAAAAGCCGGGCTCAGTTTGGTGTGTACCCCCGGAAACGACGTAGAGGCCACCACGGGTAAAGCAGCAAGTGGGGCTACCCTAATTTTATTTACCACAGGTTTGGGTACGCCTACGGGTAATCCTGTTTGTCCCGTTATAAAAATTGCCACCAATAGCAGCCTTGCAAACAGAATGCAAGACATTATTGACATCAACACAGGAGAAATAATTGAAGGCAGCAAGTCAATTGAACAAATGGGCGAAGAAATTCTGGAATATGTTATTAAAGCAGCAAGTGGTGAAATCATTCCCAAAGCGGTGCTGCTAAATCAAGACGATTTTATTCCGTGGAAAAGAGGGGTGAGTTTGTAAGTAATCGTGATTTTGGTTGGCGTGCAATGCGGCGGAAGCCCTGTGTATTTCTTTCCAAAATATTGTGCTGTAATTAAAAGGTTGAATAATACATTTGTTTAAAACTAAATGCCATGTTTAGGCTTGATGGTAAATCGGTAATTGTGACGGGTGCAGGAAGCGGCATTGGTAAGGCCATAGCGCAGTTGTTTGCAAAGCAAGGGGCGGTGGTTCACGTGATAGAGCTTAACGAGCACGCTGCTGCACAAACGGTAAACGATATTTCAGCGGCTGGCGGCACTGGCTTTGCCCACGGTTGCGATGTAAGCAATCAAAAGCAAGTGGGCGAGGTGTTTGCCCTAATTGGCAGTGTGCAAATACTGGTAAACTGTGCAGGTATTGCCCATGTTGGCACCGTAGCATCAACCAGCGAAGCCGATTTCGACCGCATTTTCAACGTTAACGTAAAGGGAACTTACAATTGCATGCATCACGTGGTGCCTAAATTTGTGTCCAGTGGTGGCGGCGTTATCTTAAATCTGGCCTCCATTGCCGCATGGGTAGGGCTTTCCGATAGATTTGCTTACAGCATGAGCAAGGGAGCGGTTTTTGCCATGACCATGAGTGTGGCAAAGGATTATTTGAGCCAAAACATACGCTGCAATTCAATTTCACCAGCCCGGGTGCATACACCGTTTGTAGATGGGTTTATTGAAAAAAATTACCCCGACCAAAAAGTTGAAATGTTTGAAAAGCTTTCTAAAAGTCAGCCTATTGGCAGAATGGGGTCGGTGGAGGAGATAGCCGCATTGGCACTGTATCTCTGTAGCAACGAGGCCAGTTTCATTACCGGTAATGATTATCCTATTGATGGTGGTTTTATAAAGCTTAATAATTAGTTCGTGCATCTATTTTTACCCAATTCTTTTTATCATTAGTCACTATGAGTCCGTACAAAAAATGGAGGTTGATTTTAGCATCATTCATGTTGTTTGTTGCTAGCGTGGTACAAGCCCAGTCTTATATCCCATCAGAGCAAATTCGTGCAGCACAGCGTGAATTTCAAGATATAAAGTTTGGGCTTTTTATCCATTGGGGAGCGTCCAGCGTACTGGGAAGCGGCGAGTGGGTCATGAACAATCGGAATATTGCAGTAAGTGACTACGGGCGTTTGATAAACATTTTCAATCCCCACAATTTTGATGCTAAAAAGTGGGTGGACCTGGCAAAGGCTGCCGGTATGAAGTACATTACTTTTATTACCCGTCACCATGATGGCTTTAGCAATTGGGATACCAAGCAAAGCGATTGGAAAATAACGAATACGAAGTATGGCAAGGATGCGCTAAAGCAGTTGGCCGATGAATGTCATGCACAGGGCATCAAGCTTTTTTGCTATTATTCCTTGTTAGATTGGTATAGAAGCGATTATCAGTACGAAACTGGCAAAACTGGAAAGGGTACCAAGCGAACTGAAAAAAGCAATTGGGACAGCTATATACGGTTTATGAAAGCCCAGCTTACCGAACTGCTTACCCAGTATGGTAAAATTGATGGCATTTGGTTTGATGGCCACTGGGACCAGCTTGACAACGACCATGATAAGTCGCTGCAATCAAAGGTTAATTGGCATTACGATGAAATTTATACCCTCATTCACAATCTGCAGCCTGGTTGTCTTATTGCCAATAACCATCATTTGACGCCACTGCCTGGCGAAGATTTCCAAGCATTTGAAAAAGACTTGCCCGGTGGCAATACCACAGGCTTTGGTGGCGCTGCAGTATCCCAATTGCCGCTCGAGACCTGTGAAACCATGAACGATTCTTGGGGTTTTAACATTACCGACCGCAATTATAAAACGGTTAAAAGTTTAGTGGCTTATCTGGTGAGTGCGGCAGGGTATAATGCTAATTTTCTATTGAATGTTGGGCCAATGCCCGACGGCACCATACAGCCCGAATTTACCGACACCTTGCGTGCTGTGGGCCAGTGGATGGCCAAGTATGGTGCAAGCATATATGGTACGCGGGGCGGCATAATTGCTAAACAGGATTGGGGTACCATCACGGCAAAAGATAAGACTTGGTATGTTCACATCATCAATAAGCCCAAGCAGTCTGGGTTTATTTTTATTCCTGACCTAAAGCAAAAGGTAATGAGTGCAACCTTGTTTAATGGGGCCACTGGTGTAAAGTTTAAACAGGTGCCCGAGGGTCTTTTTGTTTACTTAGATGGTATTACACTACATGCAATTGATACCATCATTACTTTGCAAGTGCAATAGGATCTTGCGGGCAACAAGTCCACAAACATCTCATCGCCGTTGAGCTTAATAAGTTTTTGTTTACCTGTACTGGCGCAAAGCGGTGATGTTAATCAAAAAAAATATCGATATTTTCTGCAAACATTAAATTTGAACACATGAAACTTATTCGCTTTGGAGCACCAGGAAAGGAAAAACCCGGCGTGCGTCTCAATGAAATGAATTATGATTTAAGTAGTTTTATTACAGACTATAACGAAGCTTTTTTTGACGCCGATGGTTTGGTGAGCATCAAGAAAATTGTGGATACCGTCGGAAACGCGTTGCCGCTAGTGCCCGACGGTTCTAGGCTTGGTAGCCCCGTGGCTCGGCCTTCGAAAATTGTGTGTGTAGGATTGAACTATGCAAAACATGCTGCCGAAACAAAGGCAGCCATTCCCAGTGAGCCTATCATTTTTCTGAAATCGACCACAGCATTGGTTGGGCCCTATGATGATATTACCATACCCAAAAACTCGGTTAAAACCGATTGGGAGGTGGAATTGGCGGTGGTGATTGGCAAGCGTGCCAGTTATGTGGACGAAGCGGTGGCTATGGATGTGGTGGCCGGTTATGCTGTGCACAATGATGTAAGTGAGCGTGCATATCAATTGGAGCGTGGTGGAACCTGGGATAAGGGCAAGGGCTGCGATACTTTTGCGCCCATTGGGCCTTGGCTGGTAACTAAAGATGAGATAGCCAATCCACACAACCTGCGTTTGTGGCTTAAAGTAAATGGGGTAACTATGCAAGATGGAAATACGGATGATTTAATTTTTAATATCCCTTATTTAGTATCCTACATCAGCCAATTTATGACATTGCTGCCTGGCGATATTATTTCTACAGGTACACCAGCAGGAGTAGGTCTAGGATTTAATCCGCCAGTTTATTTGAAGGCGGGAGATGTTGTTGAACTGGGTATAGATGGATTGGGTGTAAGCAGTCAAAATTGTGTTGCTTACCAATAGCCAATCAGGTACAATGCTAATCAAGGGTTGGTGCTAGTTCAGTTCAATTGCTAAACGGCAGTTTTTCGCGCTAGGCAATTTACATACTGGCGCTCGTTGGATTTTAATGGCGTGGGCCAAGCCGGGTGTTTTACTTGTGCCAGTTATTGGCATCCTTCGCCGTAGCGTAGGGGCGTTAGGGTGTGGAAATGTTTTTGGATGGTTGTTTTCACCACCGGCATTTGCTAATTTCAGATGCTAGAATTTGCTACTGGGAAAAGTGTTTTATTGCTAAGAGTAGATTGCTTTGTACGGGCGCAGTTGGCTGTTGCTTGGGTCAGGCCAATAGATTCAAAAAAATTCTAACGCTTTGTCTATAAACTTCAAAGCATTTACTATTTTGCTCGTGTGTTGTGTGCTGTATTGTTTTGTGTAGTGCTGTATGTCTTCGACTTGATGATGCCAGTAGAAATAAAGAAAAAGATTCAGTGCTTGGGTAAGCGATGATGACTACACAGTGGTTACTCATAAACAAACCAAGCAGTTGCTTTGCAGTCTATATCAACATTTACCTGAACCCAATGAGCGCTAAAGCCTTCGGGGAATTCATATTCTAATTTTTCGCCAGCTTTTACGCTGAATGTTTTAAATAGAACAGGTTCTTTAAGGTAATGATTAATGTGTATGAACAAAGAGATTTGACTGTCTTTATCTGTTTCCAAATGAAGGGTTTTTTTATCATAACCTGTCATTAGGTACATATCCGAAAGTTCATTTGCTTTTACATGGTTATTTTTCCAAGGGCCTCCTACACCTACAGGCTTTCCAAAGCTCCAAATATCATCAATGCCTCCAAACCATAAGGCTAAGCTTCCATCTTTTGTCCTGAAAACATGTTCGGATGCTGCTGTGTTATTTTTAATGCCGCTCATAACCAAAAGACCGTTCCAAGTATTGAAATCAGATATTTGTTTGTTGTGGGTTGAAATAGGGCGCATCATTTTGTAAAGAGGCTCCTTTCCAACCTCCTGCAATGGCAATTCGTAGAAAGTTCCACATATATTCGCCAGTTCTCTTTCGGATTCTACTTCCCTTTTGAATCGGGTACTGCTCGCCGGGAATTTTGAATGGTATGCGGGATTGCCTTTGGGCAATCGTACTTTGTAGTTTTTAGCCTGTAAAATCACAGATGCTTCATCTGCCGACCATATTTCCTTAGCGGCGTTCTCTTTAGTATCTTTTAGGTCGGCTATTTTCTGGTTTGCAAAATCTACTTCTTTATAAGGGTCATCTCTTTTAAGGGCTTCCAATGCCGTTGAGTCCTTTAAGCCTTCAATAAATTTAAAATCCAACTTCGTAAATTCGAAGTCACCTTCTTTTTGAAACACGCCATTCGAAATTTGGCCACTGAATACGCTTAAATTGAAGTTATTTCTATTGGAAAATAGTTTGGCGTGAGATACCGATTCTTTGGTGTCTACGTCTGCAATGGCATTAAATCTTTGTTCATATTTATTTGTTCTTTTCAATTGCGCATCTGTTAAATGGAAGGTTGCCGTCAATTTGGCTGATGCATTCGAAACCAACCGAACCCATTCCGCTTTTACATCCTTTTCAAATATAAAATAGCTGTATTTGTGGCCATCTATTTGTAGGACTTTATAATCGGTCCAAGTATTATCCCCTTTTTTATCTATTTGAACAGTTACCGTAACGGGATACTGCATTGAGTTTTTTAGATGCAGTATTTTATGGTCGAACCCTGCTACTAGGAATGGTAAGGAATGTTGATTTGCCACCACATCGTCCTCTAGCCAAATAGCCCCGTAGCCCGTTGCCGGCCCCCATGCAGATAATTGAGCCTTTGTTCCAAACCACAGATTTGATTGGGGTTGCCCTGCCAAGGGGTTGCCTTGAATGCTTGTTTCGTCGGTAGCCAAAACAATTTCATCGTTCCATGCCACAAAGTCGGGTATGTATCTTAGGTGTGAGCCCATAGGATAAATGCCTGCGGTATTTGAAGCGGAAAAGCTGTTTGGAAAGTTGTAAAACATGCCATGCATATCCATCATCATGTCACCATTACCAATATCCCGTATTCTTGGCCATTCTGTAAACCATCCATGGGTTGGGTCATTGTTATAAGTTGCCTTGGGCAATAAGTAAGTTGTCCAGGCGCCTTTATCCATTACTTTTAGCCTAACCGAGCGTTTGTCCCAGCCCACGGACCACAACGGCGACTCGTCATTGGGTACCGCATCAATGCCGTTTTTCGTTGTTACATCCGTATATTGCCTTCGTTCTACTACTTTAAAACTATCTCCATCAAATTCGGCTAAAATGCCATTGCTTTCAGGGCCAATCATGTTTGTGGTGTCCACTTTCCACTCTATCCTGGGTTCATTGGTATGCTCCCCATTATTGGCCACTACCAGTTTTCCTTGGCTGGTATAACCGCCTTTTCCATGCCAGCCCGGCAGTGGGTTTTTATACAGTTTATTTACGTGTAGCGAATGCACATTTACTTCGTACAACATACCTTCCATGTCATAGTAATACAGCATATTTTTAGGGTCTTTTAAATGTCTTGCAATGGCTGTAAGTCGGCCCTCCATCGCCTTTACAGGTATTACCCGAATTTTTCCTGTAGAATCAATAACATACGGCCCTATAAATAATTGATTCGACTCTTTGTGAATCATTCTGGCAGCTGGCGTACCACCTATACTGCCCTGGTATATTTCCATTTTCTTGTCCCTATCTACAATGTACAGTTTATGCTCGCTGCCCTTAGGCTGGTGTGCGGCATAATTTACCATGTACAATTTGTTATTCCATACAGCTAAGGCACCAATGCCACATTCACTACCAAAACCGTAGTTTCCTATTGGTCTACCATGTGCGTAAGTGGTTAAGTGCGGATAAATACCACTTATTTTTAGCTGCCCTTCAATGGATAAGATTTCGCCATTTTTAGCACTTAAATTTACCGGTGGTATGGTTCGGTTTTTGTGTATTGAACACGCAGGTAGAAGATACAGTAGATAAACGATAATTATTCTGCAAGAAAATAATTTCATGGTGAGTCGTCTTTTCAAAGCACAGTAAAAAATGATAAAGGTACGCCATCAATGGCTACTTGATGGCATACTTATGCGGTAGCTTGCTGCCTTTAATAGATGACCTCTGTGGTTTTTGGGTTCTCTTATTGTCGGATAATTTTTATGCTTTCCACATTCTTACTTGTGTATAGAGATAGTATCATGATATTATTCGATGATAAATGGGCTGGTATTTCCAAATAGTTAATTCCTCTGTTTAGTGTGACCGGTTGTGTTAAAATCAGGCTGCCGTTTATGCTAAAAAGGTTGAAGGATGCCTTTTGAGGTATGGGGCTATAGGCACTGACGAGTATGCGAGATGATGTGGCAGATATAAGCGCGAGTCCGGTTGACTTAGCATCGAACTGAACAGCTATTGTATTGGAATGTGTGAAAGTGCCGTCTTTATCTACCATCTTAAGTTTGTAATAGTTAAGTCCCTGATGTGGCTTAACGTCTTTAAAACCATAGCTTGTTGGGCTGTTGCTGTTGCCAATCGAGTACAGTTTTTCAATTGCAACAAATTGGTTAGTGCTATTCAATTTTAAAACTTCGAAATAGTGGCTATTTTGTTCTTGGGCAGTGCGCCAAACCAGGTCTATCGTTTTGGCTTGGGCAGTGCCCGAAAAATCAGTTAGCTTAACTGGCAATGCCGAATTGGTTTTTACCCTAATGAAATCTAAAGTTGGCGATGCCGTAAATTCAATTGAATTATTTCCTGCCAACAGATTTGCCTCAATTTCAAAGCTGCTTGGTTTCCCGCCTTGGAAACAAAACAAGCTCCCACTGGCTGGTAGGCTGAATGTTTGTGGCGCACCATGGTTGGTACGGATGGTTAAAGCGCTGGCTCCGGTTGTAAGATAGCTAACGTCTATTTTATAGGTGCCGCTTATTGGCACATGTATCTCATGAAAGCCAATGCGCAAATTTCCAGTAACTGTGTTGGCCATTTTGCCGCCCGAAGCCGCAGCACAGTCTTGTATGGCTGTGCCCGTATTGTAAATGGCGGCTTGCTCAGCCTCCAATACTTTATCTAGGTCGTTAGTTAACAGTTCCGAATTATCATAATTCTTTGCAATGGCCGGCGTTGATGCTGCGAAGTTTTTATAAGCTTGTCCGATAGGCGTAATATAGCCAAGGGGATCTATAGCTTGCAGCGCCGAAGGGAAAAAGTAAGCGTAGCGTTCTACAAATGGCTGCGCCTCAAGCCAAGGTAGCGCCAATGCAATAAAAGCTTCGTGTGTGGCAGATGAGGTATTTGGGTTTGCATTAAACTCAGTAATCCATATGGGTTTGCCATACATGGCATACACATAATTTATGTAGTTTTTAAATCGGGTAAACATGTTGGTTACATTGGGTTCTTTATTCAGCGTTTGCAGGTAACTTCCCCAGTCGTACCAATGCACAGCCATGAAATCTACTTTTATGCCTGCCGGTCTGGCTCTGCCCATAAAGTTTGGAAGCCATACAAATGCCTGACTTTCGGTAGGGGCCGGTGAACCCAATCTGAGACCGGTTTGTGCCAATCGTTGATGCAAGAGATCGGCTTCGGTTGCCGGAATGTTCGCCTGGCCAGCATTGTCGGGTTCGTTAAATGAAAGCAGGTGACTTACGCCTTTTTTGGTAGTTAGTGCCTGCAAGTTGGTTGCATTGGTTACGCCGCTCCTGCCCCACGACATTGCAACATATTCCCTATTGTCCACGCTTACATCATTAAAGCCCCAGTTGTAAAACCATGATACATCTAATGGACCAATTGGTTTGTTACTTGAGCTGCCAAGGCCAGCCCCTTTCTTTAGCGTATTGCGAAATGGCAACACCCTAATGAACGATACCCTATTGTTGAGTAAAGGATTGAGGTCAACAGTGATGTTGCTAACCGCTGCAATAAAGGTGTAAGCTTCACCGGTACCATTTTCATTTTCCGCCAGTGTTGCCATAAACCCTTGCTGGAGTTGAATAGACGAGATGTCGTTGTTCAGGCTTTCGGGTATAGCACCCCCAATGTAAATGCTATCGATAACGCATGAAGCACTTATTCCCGTTTGTGCGTTACCACCGTAAATGGTGAGTTGAGAGGATGCATGGACGGTAAAACAAAGGAAGCTAGCGAGTAATAGATTTCTCATATCGTTGATTTTTTGGTTGTCACGCTTTTGCAGTACTATTTGTGCTATTTACGGTCATTTTTAAAGCTACTTTCTTAATCATTTTATTGGTATGTTTGATTTATGATAACAGTACCCTTAAATTATTTTTTTTTGTAAACTCTTACATAATCCACAAAGTATTTTGATGGCAAAACAGTATTGGCAAGACTGCCGCCGCTGGTTCCGCCCATGGCCAGGTTCAAAAGCAAGAAGTGTGGCTGCCGAAATGGATTCTTACCATCTATTTTGTTGATGGAAATACTCAAGTCAATGGAGTTTATGAATTCGCCATCCAGCAATATGCGCATCAAATTTTCGTCCCACTCTAAGGTCCATACATGGTATTGGCTTGCCCACAGTGCACCACCCAGCGAGGTTAGCGTTCTGCTTGCCGCGTCCCAAATGGCCTGCCAGCGGTTTGGGCTGCCGTAGGCAAAGTTTGCCAAAATTTTGTCGCCGTAGTATTCCATCACGTCCACTTCGCCGTTTGATGGCCATTCGCCTTCTACACCCAGCGTCCAAATGGCAGGCCACAATCCGGTTTGTGCATCAATTTTTGCCCGTACTTCCAGTTTGCCATACCGAAAGGCCTGGGTTTTTAGCATTTTGAGCGATGCGGATGTATATTCCGCAAATGCTCTTTTTTTACGCCAGTCGCTGCTTCCGGCATCAAAATCAGGGTTGGTCTTTCGTTCTTTTTTTCCAGTTATAACCAAATTTCCGCTTTCGCATACCGCATTTTCTGGTTGATACCACTGTGCCTCTTCATTGCGCACAAATCCATTTTCATATTCCCATTTGGTTGCATCTGGCGCACCGTCAGCATTAAACTCATCAAACCATACAAGCTCATACTTTAAGGTAGGTGGCAATGCCGGGGTTTGATTTTTTTTGGTGCAAGAATTTTGAGCAATTATTAAAAATGCAATAAGTGTGTTTTGCAGTGTACGCATGGCAATTGTTTGGGTGCTACAGGGCCGAAATGTTTATTTTCGGGACTGTATGAAAAATCGTTTGTGGTAAATTAATGGACTGGGTAAAATTAGCCGCAGGGGCTATCGGAAGCACCATAGAAGTTGCGATTGATTTATAATTACCCCAATATTGACCGAATACAACCCCTTTTTGGGCAGAATGTAGATCCTGTTTTGTGAGGTTACATGGTATCGTTTTAGTCTTTCTCTTTCTCCTCATGACTTCGCCTTTTGTTCATCGTTGGCCATTAATGCCATAAAGCCGGAAATGGCAGTAAAAAGAATGCTAGCAAGATGGCGAGTTGTACATCTTGCATTGGTCTAGCTGACGTTAGTTTTACTTCGCTTTTAAGGGTCCAAAACCTGCTGTTTTTGTTGTCTGTAGAGGCAGACTTTTAGTTTTGGTATAAATTCAGCCATTTCGGCCTAGGTTGCCTGCTCTCAAAAACGGCGCTAGAAAGCCCAGAAAACTTGTTTCACATCCGTAATACAATACGCGTGAATTGTGAAAACAGTTGGTTAGTGGTTTCTGGGTACTTCGGCATTTATTTGCAATTTTGGTTGTCTCGAATACTTGGTTTTGCAGCAACCATCCTTTCGGAAGATTTTATCGCTGTTAAACTTTTGTGGACGAGGACGTTTTCTGTTTTTCGGTATCGTGTTAAAAAAAAGCCAGCGTTTATGGCCAGTATTTTAAAGTAGCGTAGCAGTACGGTTAATCACGACTACCGTCTTTTTGGTAGAATCCGGTGCTAGTGCTTTTTATGCGTTTTGTGTAAAACTGGGTCATTCCTTGGCTTTTAAGCGGCACGGCCGATGCCGCTATGATGCATGATCTGCGCGTGTTTGCTTGTTGCTACGTTCCTAAATTCGATGGCAGGCAAGCGCATTTCTAGGCCGTGCACCTTTGCCCGCGGCGTAGAAACTGGTGGCCCCGAAAAAGCATAAAAAAAACGTAACACTGTCCTTCGCCTCGTTGGGCTACCTTTGTAATCTTAACAAAACGTTTGTTATTTACAATCTTCATGCAACCTAATCCCAAGATATCGGTACTGCTATCGGTTTACAACACCGATTTTTATTTGGTGAAGCGTGCCATCGACTCCGTTTTAAACCAAGATTATCCAAATTTTGAATTGATTTTGATAGACGATGGCAGTAGTAACGAAAGCAGCGCCGCGCTGCTGAAGTATGCCAAAAAATATGAGGACAAAATCGTATTCATACGCCAC
>RDXD01000236.1 GCA_004292575.1 Bacteroidota bacterium | reverse complement strand
TTAAAGCCCAACCCCGATGCCTTTAAAATGGCTTTGATGTTGTGCATTACCTGATGGGTTTCATCTTGAATATTTGCGGTTTTAAGCTCGCCGGTGGCAGGCACCAAGGCAATTTGGCCACTAATAAAAACCAAGTTGGCCGCCGAAACAGCCTGGCTATAGGGCCCAATGGGCGCGGGGGCATCTTTGGTATCGATACAGATTTTTTTGGGCATAATGAGGGTTACGATGAAACGAATATAGGCAGATTGCCCACTTCGATGCACTTTTACGGCTGAATGAAGTGATTTAATGTTTAAAAAAATGAGTTAGCATGACCATTGTAATTGCCGATGCCAACCAAAGCGCATGGGTACGTGCCGCCGCAGAGCTGGCTTTGGCTAGTGTGGTGGTGGTGCCAAGCGCCCAAGCTTTTGCGCGCCATTTGAACGCCGATGCGTTTGTAGATTTGGATTTTACGGGCGCATGGTATTCGGCCATTGATAAGCCGCTGCTGATAAATGAAACGGCCAAAACACTGCCGCAATGTGGGCTTCCGCATCAAAAGCTGGCCCGTTTTTGCGGCTGGGCTGGATTTTGCGAGCGGCCACTATGGGAGGTGGCTACGGCCAACCCCCTTGAAAGCAGTTGGCTACCGGCCCTATTGGCTGGCCTGGGAAAGGAAGCTGTGGTGGTGCAAGATGTGCCTGGGCTTGTGGGGCCCCGCGTAGTGGCCATGCTGGCCAACGAAGCATGCCATGCACTGGCCGATGGGGTTGCCACCGAGGCAGATATTGACCGGGCCATGCGGCTTGGTACCAACTACCCCTGGGGCCCACTAGAATGGAGCAAAAAAATTGGCCCTGCAAACCTGCACCGTTTGTTGCAAACGCTGGCTGCAGACAGTGATATTTACGAACCGCATGCACTATTAAAAACCCTGAATTAGAAAATGGGATTGATACTTTGTATTGACACCAGCGGTGCTACCGGAAGCGTAAGCATAGCTGCCGATGGGGCATTGCTGGGAGAGCTGTCTAATCCATTACCTACAGAACACGCGGCTTTTTTACAACCTGCCGTGCAGCTATTGACACAGCGACTAGGCCTGCAATTGGCCCAAATAGATGCGGTGGCGGTAAGCAACGGCCCGGGTTCCTACACAGGGCTTAGGGTGGGCTTAGCCAGTGCCAAAGGCATTTGTTTTGCCCTAGGTAAACCGCTAATTGCCCTAAGCTCGCTACAGATAATGGCAAAAGATGCCAGCCAAGCTGCTGGTTTTGACCCCAAAAGCCTGATTTGCCCCATGATAGATGCGCGCCGGATGGAGGTGTTTTATGGGCTCTATCTACCCGATGGCACAGAAAGCTTGCCTGCCAAAACGGCCGTGCTTACCCCGGATTTTTTAGAAAATTATCTGGAAAAGCAACCCGTGAGTTTTGTAGGTAACGGTGTAGAAAAGTGGCAAACCATTTGTACGCACATCAATGCACGCTTTGCCACCCAACCGGTGAACCTGCTACAGGCCATGGCACAACTGGCTCAGCACGACTTTGAACAGGGCCGCTTTGCCGATACCGCCTATGCAGAACCTTTTTATGCCAAGGCGTTTTACACACCCCTTTCGGCAAAATAGTCCAAATAAACACAGCCTTCAGGCACCAACAAGCAGTTCGTAGGCGGTTTAAGAACATATTAATTTTTTTACGCATATGTGAATTGTTTAGCCCATTGAGATACATTTACAGACATTAAGCGCAATGACTGCGCTTTTAGTATGAAAATTTCTCCATTATGGCCGCAGCTTCATCCCACCTCTTTAGTCTTTTTCCCAACACCAACAAAGAGTTCACGCTTGACCTTGTTACGCTCAGAAAAGCCGAAATCATTATAAAAGCCTTGAACCATCCTGTGCGCCTGCTACTTATAAAGCTGCTGCACGATAAAGAAGAGCTAACGGTAACCGAGATGTACATGAAGCTGCGCCTTGAACAATCGGTAGTTAGCCAACATTTGGCCGTGCTACGCCGGGCAGGCATTGTAGTAACCCGCCGCGAGGGTAAGTTTATTTATTACAACATGAAGGTGGCGCGCATCATAGAAATCTACAAAATTGCCAAAACACTGATTTAAGCCGCCCAACTTGACCAATAAAAACGAACACAGCGCCACTTAGAGGCGGTGGCCAATAGGTATTTAACATTTAACGGCGCCGAACTGGCAAAAAATGTGTTTTTTTTGCAGGCTCAAAATATAACGCCATGTACGTTCAACAGCTCTATACCAACTGCCTTAGCGAAGCCGCTTATTACATTGAAAGCGACGGGCAAGCCGCCATTATTGATCCCCTACGCGATGTGGAGCCTTATTTGGCGCTTGCCAAAAGCCGGGGTGCCACCATTACCTACATTTTTGAAACCCATTTTCATGCCGATTTTGTAAGCGGTCATATTGATTTGGGCGAAGCTACGGGCGCACCCATCATATACGGCCCGGGTACGAAAACCGAATATCCAGTGGTAGTGGCTAACGATGGCGATGTTTTTAAACTCGGCAAGGTGAGTTTAACAGCCCTGCACACCCCTGGCCACACGCTAGAAAGTACCTGTTGGCTGCTGAAAGACGAAACGGGCACAGACCATGCCTTGTTTAGCGGCGACACCTTGTTTATTGGCGACGTGGGTAGGCCCGACCTAAGCAGTGGTAACCTAAGCAGCCAAGAGTTGGCGGCAATGCTGTACGACAGCTTGCACACAAAAATTATGCCTTTGGCGGATGATGTGGTTTTATACCCTGCCCATGGTGCCGGCAGCAGCTGCGGCAAAAATATGGGGCCCGAAACCCAAAGCACCATTGGCGAACAAAAGCTAAACAATTACGCCCTGCAAGCACAAACCAAAGAAGCCTTTGTGGCCGCCGTGACCGAGGGCATTAGCGAAGCACCAAAATATTTTGCGGTTAATGCCCGCATTAACCAAGAAGGCTATGCACCACTGGCGGGCATTATGAAAACAGCACTGCAACCCCTTGACATTGACACCTTTAAGCAATTAAAAGCCCAAGAAGATGTGGTGCTGCTGGATAGCCGCCATGCGCAAGAATTTGCCGACGGTTATGTGCCGGATAGTATTGGCATAGGGCTGGAGGGACGCTTTGCCGAATGGGCAGGCAACCTTTTACCTTTTGACAAAAAGTTGCTGCTGGTGGCAACACCAGGCACCGAGGAAGAAACGGTGAGGCGGCTAGCGAGGGTAGGATTTGATAAGTTTTGCGGCTATTTGGATGGCGGCTTTGCCACCTGGCAGCAGCATAACCAAACCGTTGACCTCATAATTACCATAGAACCTGATGAACTGGCCATGGATATGCCTTTTGACGATAGATTACTGGTGGTGGATGTGCGTACCGAAACCGAATTTGGCAATAGCCATGTGGTAGATGCCACCAATATACCCCTGGCGGAATTAACAGATCCTGGGCGCATGGCCATGCTGCCCGAAGACGCCAATCTTTACCTGCACTGTGCTGGCGGCTACCGCAGCATTATTGCCGCCAGCTTGTTTAAACAGCAGGGCATACACAATGTGCGCAATGTGGCCGGTGGTTACAATGCCATAAAGCTTGAAAAAGGAATTGCCACAACGGCCGAGCAAGCGGTGCTAAACTAAGTGTTTGGCATGGTTTCGCGCCCTACCCACATGTGGGCATACTCGGGCTTCCATGCATGCTTCCAGCGCCGATGGCTCCATAAGTAGAGCTCTGGTTGCAGCCTAATGTTTTGCTCCAAATGCTGAACGTAAAGCCGCAGCAACTCCCCATCGGGCAGTGCTTTGGCACTGGGTGTCACCAAAAAATAATCGAAATGATAATGTCCGCGCTTGGGCTTGGTGGTGGTCATCATGGCCACCGCCAAATTAGCCGAGCGGGCAAGTTTTTCGGGACCTTTGGGAAAGGGTGTAGGCCTGTTCAAAAAGTTGAGCCAGTAGCCCCCATCGGGTACAGCTGGGCTTTGGTCGGCACCAAGGGCCAGTAAAAACTGCTTTTTACGCCAGGGTATAACGGCCCTGGCCATATCGGTACTTGGCAAAAGCGGATTGCCCCAGCGCCCTCTAATGTGCATCAAGAGTCGGTTGAACACCTTGCTGTTTTGCGGCAGATAAACCGTTAAAAAAGGTAAGGGTTGGTTAATGCCGCCGTGCAACGTCATAATTTCCCAGTTAAAAAAATGACCCAGATTTACCTGTACAGCAAGGCCCTGTGCCTGCAGCTGATGCAAGGCTGAAAAATTGCCCGAGATGCGCTTATTAAGCGCGGCTTTGCTAATGCTGATAAGCTTGATGGTTTCAATCCAATTATCGCAGAAATTGCGGTAAAACTTGCGGGCAATAACCTGCCGCTCTTGCGGGCTTTTTTCGGGAAAGGCATGCAGCAGGTTCGACATCACCACTTTTTTGCGATAACCAAATACATAATACAACAGCACAAAAAACACATCGGAAATGCCATAGAGCACAAAAAAGGGCAACAGCGATACCGCATAAAGCAAACCAAAAACAAATGCATACATGGGGCTAAAATTATTGTGAGCAAAACAGCCACGAAACCAACCAGGGATAACTGCAAAAAACCTACGCCAGGGCAC
>RDXD01000388.1 GCA_004292575.1 Bacteroidota bacterium | reverse complement strand
GGGTCGGCGTAGGCGCTCAGCAATAATGTACATGCTGGGTACCATAATGAGGGTTAGGAAAAATGCAAACACGAGGCCATAAATGATGGTCCAGCTTAGCGGTCCCCAGAACACCACGCTATCGCCACCAAAGAAGATGTGTGGGTTAAAGGTTTCGAGGAAGCTGATAAAATTGATGTTGAAGCCCACGGCCAATGGCAGCAGACCCAGCATGGTGGCAATGGCCGTAAGCATTACGGGTATAATGCGTATGCGCCCCGCCTGTATGGCTGCTTCGCGGGTTTTGTAGCCGCGGCTGCGCAATTCATCGGTAAACTCAATAAGCAAAATGCCGTTTTTAATAACAATGCCTGCCAGCCCTATAATGCCCACCCCAAGCATAATGGTAGCAATGGTTTTGCCGGTGATGGCATAGCCCAATAACACGCCAATAATGCTAAAGAAAATTTCGGTAAGTACAATAAAAGGCTTACTCATGCTGTTGAACTGCAATACTAAAATTAAGAAAATGAGGCCAAGGGCAATGGCCATTGCCGTGCCTAAAAATGCATTGGTTTCGGCTTCCTGCTCACCCTGACCCGATTGCTTTATGGTAACATCGCTGGGTAGGCGCTCTTTTGCCTTAAAGTCAATAATTTTTTGAGCCAATTCCTCATTTACACGACCGGTTTGTGTGGGGTCTAACACGTTGCTTTGCAGCTGTATGGTGCGTTTCACATTTTTGCGGCCAATTACGCCCGCTGTATTGGTAAAGTCAATGGAGGCCACGGTACTCAGCGGTATTGATTTTACCGACTGGGTATTCATATCCATAAACGTAATGCGCATGCCCATAATATCGGTCAGATTTTTACGCTGCAAATCGGTGTACCGCAGTTGTATTTTGTATTCGTCTTCGCCGTCTTTTAGTTTGCTTACCTCGCGGCCAAATACCGCGGTTCGTATTTCGCTGCCTATTTGCCCGGTGCTTATGCCCTCCATCATGGCTTTTTCGCGGTCAACCGTAATGCTAATTTCGGGGTTGGTAAGGTCAACATCTAGGCGCAGGTTTTCAATGCCATCTATTTTGTTGGTGTCCAAATAGTTGAGCAAATTGTTTGATACCCGTGCAATGTCTTCAAACTTATCGCCCGACACTTCTATGTTCACCGGTGGATCGGTTGGTGGGCCTGCATCTTCCTGTGCCACCTCAATGCTGGCACCGGCAATGCCCTTGGTTGCTTGGCGTATTTCATCGAGGTAGGGTAGGGTGCTTTTGCCATGGCGTTTTTCAAATTCTACAAAGCTTATTTGCAAGCGGCCCAGGTTGCTTTGGGTGCTGCGGTTGTTATCGCGGGGGTTGTTGGCACTTACGGCTACGTTGGTAATAATGCTTTCAACAATGCTGCCGGGTTGGCCGGGGTTTTCTTTGGCCAATACTTTGTTTACGCGGCTTTCAAGTACCTTGGTTACACTATCGGTTACTTTAGCATCGGTACCCACGGGCATTTTTAAATACACATAAATAAAATTGGGGTCGCCGCTAGGAAAGAAGGTGCTGGGGTTGCCACGCATTATCAGCAATCCTAACGATACCGGAAACAACAGAAACAGTCCTACCAATGCCCATACGGGACGGGTACCCACCAAAATCCAGCGCAATAGTTTTTCGTAGCTGTTCATTAAAGCGGGCAGCGTACGTTCTTGAAACACATGGATTAAGTCGCGCAGCACAAACCTGTTAAACACCATTAAAAAAGCCATGATAAGCAATAGGTTGGCAGCTGCAGGCAACAAGAGCAAATGCAGTAATATACCCATACCCAACAATACATACAGCAATGGCGATTTAAAAATTTGCATCTTCGGTTTCTCATACTGCCTGCCCTCGGGGCGCATAAAACTCACCGCAAACACGGGGTTAAATATAAACGCCACTATTAGCGATGCTGCCAGGGTAAGAATAAGCATGGTGGGCAGGTAAATCATAAACTTACCAATTAGCCCCTTCCAAAACAGTAATGGAAAAAACGGTGCCAACGTGGTGGCGGTACCTGCCAGCACTGGTATAAACACTTCGCCGGCCGCTTCTTTAGCACTGCGTACTATGGGCACCTTGCCATTGGCATATATGCGGTGGGTATTTTCTATTACCACAATGGCATCATCCACAATAATACCCAGCCCAAACAGCAATGCAAAGAGCACAATAAAATTTAGGGTTACGCTGGTGCCCACAATGGCATCGGCCAGCGGCAAAAACAAAAAGGCTACAAACACGCTTAGCGGCACACTTAAGGCCACAAAAAAGGCATTGGTTACCCCCATAAAAAACATCAGCACCAATAGCACCAAAATAAAGCCAATTACAATGGTGTTAATCAGCTCGTCAAACGATGTTTTGGTGGTTTTACTTTGGTCGCCGGTTATTACTACTTTCAAATTGCGCGGCAGTTCCTCTGATTTTTGCAATTCTGCCACCACTGCTTTTACCTTGTCGGCTGCATTTATCAGGTTCTCGCCGCTGCGTTTTACAATGTTTAGCGTTATTACATTTTTATTGTCGAGGCGGGCATAGCTTTCGGTTTCTTTTACCGTATCTACAATTTGGGCAATGTCTTTTAGATATACCGTGCTGCCACGGGCACTGCTGCGCACTATAATGTTTTGGAGGTCAAGTGCCGTATTAAATTGGCCCCGCACCCGCAGTGTGCGCTTCATATCGCCTACGGGTACTAGGCCGCCGGTGATGTCTCTGTTTTCGTAGTTTACGGCATTGCTAATGTCATTAAAGCTAATGCGCGCCTGTTGCATGGCGTAGGGGTCCACATTTATCTGAATCTCGCGTTCGGGCGCACCCACTATTTCGGCACGGGTTACCTCGGTTAGTTCTTCAAACCGATCCTGCATTTTTTCGGCATACTGCTTCAGCTTTACCCCGTCGTAGTCGCCACTAATGTTTACGTACATAATGGGCATTTCGCTAAAGGCAAACTCCTGCACATTAGGCAGTTGGGTTAAATCGGTGGGTAGGTCGGTGGCCGCCTTGTCCACGGCATCTTTCACTTTATCTTTAGCCACCTCGGTTTTTATATCGGTGTCAAACTCCACTACAATCAGGCTGTAGTCGGTTTGCGAGCGGCTGGTAATCTTTTTTACTTTGGCCCCACTTATGCCTTTCAGTTGTTTTTCAATGGGGCGGGTTACCAGGTTCTCAATGTCTTTGGGCGAATTACCCACATACACCGTTGTAATACTGATGGTGGGCACAACAATATCGGGAAACTGCTCTTTGGGCAGGGTGTTGAATTTAATAACCCCGTATGCCGAAATTAGCAACGCTACAATGTAGATGGCCGTTTTGTTATCTACGGCCCAGCTGGTGGGTTTATATTCTTTAAACTTTTTGGCAACGCCTTCAATAAAGTGTTTCATATATCATTTTTTTATGCACAGACTAAAGCCTGTTTTTAATTGGCCAAATGGAATCCCCAAGTTTTCATTGGCACAGGGTGTGCTACGTTTGGTGTGGATTTCATGTGTTTGTTTTTGTGGAGTTACAAAGCCTGTGTTGGGGGTGTGGGGTGGCAAAACCGCACTTGTGTTTGCCGGCGTGTAAGATTGGCTAAAGCATCCTGATGGACCTGGTTAGTGCCTATTGCGGCGCCCGATGCTTTTGGTAGGGTGTGCAGGCATTACGTTATTGGCTTACCGCCACCGCTTGGCCATCGTACAGGGTTTGATACCCCTGCGTAATGAGCAATTCGGTACCAGTAAGGCCTCCTTTTACTTCGGCATTGTTGCCATACACTTGGCCAACGACAATCTGTTTTTTGCGGGCCACAGTTTTACCATTTTCGGTGCTGGCTATATACACATATTTTCCTGCCTCGTCGGTTTGTACCACATTTACGGGTACCGTTACCGCATTGGGAGCGCTGTAGTCTAAAATGCGCACTGTGGTAAGCATATTAGGCTTTAGCTGGCCATCAAAAGGAAGCTTGGCCTCTACGGTAAAGCCGCGGCTATTGGGGTTTATGCTGGCACTGGTAAAGCTTATTACAGAATTGTAGGTACGGTTAATGTCGGGTACACCAATAACTACTTTGCTGCCTTTGCCCACACTGGCCAAATAGTTTTCCGGAATATCGGCTACCACCTTTAGCGCACTGGCATTTACAATTCTAATTTGAGGGCCCATGGCACCCGCACCGGTAAACATTTCGCCCACCCGCACATTTAATTCATCCACAAAGCCGCTTACATCGCTGTACACGTTGGTCATGCTCCAGCTTTCTTTGGCAATGGCTATTTGCCTATCCAGCTGGTCCACGTTGTTCTTGGCGCTAAGCAGTTCTACCTCGCTGCCTATGTTTTGTTTCCAAAGGTTTTGGCGGCGTTGGTAAATGTCTTTGGCAAAATTCAACTGGGTTTTTAGCGTTTCAATTTGCTCCAAATAAAGGCGGTCGTCAATTTTAAGAATCAATTGACCCTTTTTTACGGTTTGGCCTTTGCTTATGTAGATGGCTTTTATCTGTCCGCCTTGGTTTCGAGGGCTTATGTAGCTTATGTTCTCGGCATCTACGTGCCCCTGTAAATCAATATAGTGGCTAAAATCGGTAACCACTATGGGGGCAGTATTTACCAGCTTGGCTACCTGCGTTTTTGCAGCGGCGGTGTCCAACTTAGCAATCTCGTCTTCCAGTTTTTTGATGCTTTCATTACGCTTGGCTTGCTCGCTTTTAAGGCGGGTGAGTTCCGCCTTTTTATCATTTAGTGCACCGGCTTTTTCTTTATTGCCTTCGCCGCAGGCTACCGCCACACTCATAAGCACTCCAAGGGCCGTTGATTTCAATATTGTTTTCATCTGTCTGTATTTAGTGCGCCTCTAATTAGCTAAAGGCTGTTTTTAAATCGTTATCTTAAATATGCTAATCATGCTGTTGTTTGGTGTATGGCTGCAAACCAGTTGCCGTGTTTGGTGGTTGTTAAGGCTTGCATGCCGCAGGAATATGCTTACAGTTTGCCCAAAGCCCGCGAGTAACCAATGCGTGCAATTACAGCGTTGTACAAAGCCTGGTAATAGTTGTTTAGCGACTCTTGCAGGCTGGTTTCGCTTTGTAGCACTTCAAAGCTGCTACCCAGCCCTTTTTCGTATTTAATTTTGGTGGTTTCATACACTTTTTCGGCCAAAGCTTTGTTGTCTTCCTGTACATTTATTGCACTAATGGCATTGGTAAGTTGGGTGCGTGCCAGCACTATTTCCAAATCAATTACTTGCTTAACCTGGCTAATGGTATTGGCATTTTTTTCGGCAGCATACATGGCCTGTTGAATGCGCTGGCGGCGCTGGCCACCATCGTATAGCGGCATGGTAATGTTTAGCCCCACGGCGTTGTTAAAAAACCAGCTTTCGCGGGTGTTAAAAAAGTTGAAACTGTTACGCTGCGCCACGGTACCAAAGTTCCAACCTGCGGCCACCGTGGGGTATGCATTAAGCTTGTAGCGCTGCACCTGCAAGTTTAGCAGCTGGGCACTGCTTTGCAAGGTTTGCACCTCGCTGCGGTTTTCGTATTTAAAATCGTTTTGCAATGCAAACACATCTTTGGTAATCATACTCATGCTAAGGCTATCGGTAAGCACAAGTTGGTGCTGTTGTGGTATGGCCAACGCAAATTTTAAGCCCGCATAGCTTAGGTCAACCAGGTTTTGTAGTTGAAATACCGTCGTAGTCAAGTTATTCAGGCTCACCTTGGTTTTGTCCAAATCAAGCCGCTCAATAAAGCCCTGCTTAAACAGTTGTTCCTGGTCGGCATACAATTTTTTCAACCGTACTTCGCTTTCGCGGGCAAAGCCCAGGCCTTTTTGGGCTATCAGCACGCCGTAGTAGCTGCGGTAAACGTTGCTCTTTACCGAATCTACCTGTATTTTCACTTGATTTTGATAGAGTTCCAAGGCGCTTTTGCGTGCCTTTAAACCCACAAACACATCGGGTTGAAACAGCAATTGCTGCACGCTAAATCCCAGTGAAGCCTGCCAAGGTACGCCAAACCGCGCTGGGAAAGTGCTATACGAGTCGGGGGCTTTTATGGGCTGGCCATTGCCGGCTTGCACCTGCTCGCGGGTAAGCACCCCATATACCGATGGGCTTATAAAATCGGGCAGCACCGTTACTGGAATATTAAAAAACTTCTGCACCCCAAAAGTACCGTTAGCCTGTGGGTGGGCCGCCCCCGTTATTTCACGGTTGTAAGCCACCTGGTTTTTTAGGTCCAGTTGTGCATTTAGTATTTCTGTACGCTGCTTGAGGGCCAGCTCTACCGCCTGGGCTGCGCTTAGCCTATGTTCGGTGGTAGGTGCTGGCTGTGCAGCCACACGCCAAAGCGAGCCTGCAAGCACTACCAGCATCAAAATGGTTTGCCGTTTCATCATGGTCAGTTATTGTTTTTGTCGTTGTTGTTTGTATTTATTTATCTCAATTACGCCTTTAGGTGTAGCAAGGCCATATAAATTAAAAAGCGTTATTTCTGCATCTATATCTACTACGGTGTAATTCGCCTTAGGAAAAACATCTTCCTCAAATGCCACAGTCATATTGTGCAGTTGGTATCGGGTTAAAATCTCCACATTCACTTCGGGCCTGTACAAACCTTCGGCTATACCCCGCTCCATATTTTGCTTAATGGTGGCGTACATAAACTGCTGCTTGTGCTGATGCAGTAGCGCAAAGGCACCGCCGTGGTACTTGCGCAGGTCGTGCATCATGCTGGGGTTTACGCCACCAAACATGTTTTGTACCATATCCATGGCTAAAAAAATTTCGTGCACAGCGTTATCCGCCAGGCTTCGGCCCTCTTGGCAGCACAGCTCGGCTTTGCCAATCATGGTGCTTACCACTTCTTTCACCAGCGATTCCTTATCTTCAAAGTACTGATAAACTGTTTTCTTGCTTACACCGCACTGCCCCGCCACTTCATCCATGGTTACGCTGCGCATGCCCAACCGCTTAAACAGCTCAAACGATTTGGCCAATATTTTTTGCTTTGTCTCCATTGTATTATTCAATTCCGCGGCGAAACTAAGGAAACTTTTAAAGCTGCCAAAGTTTCCTCGGTTTTTTTCTTCTACATTACAATTTGTTAATACTACCCGCCATTTAAACGTCATTTTCACCAACCATGGAGCCTTTTGGCGGTCGGTACGGTGCAATGCAACACCTTTGCGCAGCAGCCAATAGCCCTGCACATCCCATTATGAAACCAATTCAATTTACCACTCGCCGCCTGGCACAGTATTTTTTGCAAGGCCTGTTGGTTATTGCACCCATCACCGTTACAGGCTATCTTATAGTGCAGTTGTTTAACTGGCTCGATGGGCTCATTCCCATCTACATCAACCTCAGTGGCAATGCAGCCAAGCCATTTTTTCTGCCCGGCCTTGGTTTTATCATCGTGTTTGTGGGCATTGTGTTGGTGGGCTACGCCAGCTCCTTTTTTATCATCAATAGGGTGTTTAGCGTCTTCGATCACTGGCTCGAAAAAACCCCCGGCATCAAAATCATTTACAGCTTCGTAAAAGATTTTTCCGAAGCCTTTGGCGGCAAAAAGCGCAAGTTTCAAAAACCCGTGCTGGTAAGCATTTACCAACCCGATGTGTGGCAAATTGGCTTTGTAACCAACGAGGAAATGAGCTATTTAGGCATGCCCGATTTTATAACGGTTTACATACCAAGCAGTTATGCCGTAGCTGGCACCCTTTTTGTGGTAAAAAGCAGCCGGGTAAGGCCCCTTACCCAAATAGCCCCGGCCGATGCGTTAAAGTTTGCCATTAGCGGCGGCGTGGTAGATGTGGACGAGCCTGCCAACACCTAACACCCTTTGGTGGTGAAAAGCTGCTGTTGACAAACTTATCTTCGCGGCCCTATCGCTCCTTTGTCCTTTTTAAAAAAAACAAAACACCATCATATAGTATGAGCCTCATCAAATCCATTTCAGGTATTCGCGGCACCATTGGCGGCAAGCCCGGCCAAGGGCTTTCGCCCGTTGACGTAGTAAAGTACACCGCCGCATTTGGCACCTGGTTGCTACAGCAGCAGCAAGGCCAAACCGTGGTAGTTGGCCGCGATGGGCGCATGAGTGGCAGCATGGTAAACCAGCTGGTTACGGCCACCCTTAGTGCGCTTGGCCTGCACGTGTTAGATCTTGGGCTTACCACCACCCCTACCGTAGAGCTGGCCGTGCCCCTTGAAAAAGCAGCCGGTGGCATCATCATCACCGCCAGCCACAACCCCAAAGAGTGGAATGCCCTAAAACTGCTAAACCACCAGGGCGAATTTATAAGCGGTGCCGATGGTGCCGAAGTGCTTGCCTTGGCCGAGGCCGAAGCCTTCGACTTTGCACCCGTTACCCGGCTGGGTACCATCACCAGCACCGATAGTTACCTCCAAACCCACATTAATGCCATAGTAAACTACCCTTTGGTAGATGTGGCGGCCATAACGC
Source organism: Bacteroidota bacterium (assembly GCA_004292575.1). GTDB lineage: Bacteria > Bacteroidota > Bacteroidia > Chitinophagales > Chitinophagaceae > Phnomibacter. Next base: position 13,454 of record RDXD01000388.1, on the reverse strand, counting down.
AAGCCAACTTTAGTGTGGTGGTAGATGCCATAAACAGCAGTGGCGCCCTGTACGTACCCGCCCTGCTTAGCGCACTGGGTGTGCAGGAGGTAAGCGTATTGCATGCCGATATTACCGGCAATTTTGCCCACAACCCCGAACCGTTGCCGCACAACCTGCACGCCATAAGCAGTGCCGTGGTGCAGCAGAAGGCCCACTTGGGCATTGTGGTAGATCCCGATGTGGATCGCCTTTGTTTTGTGTGCGAAGACGGTACCATGTTTGGCGAAGAATATACATTGGTGGCCGTGGCCGATTACATGCTGCAGCATCGGCCCGGCAACACCGTAAGCAACATGAGCAGCACCAAGGCCTTAAAAGAAATAACCCTGGCCCGCGGTGGCCAGTACCAGCCCAGCGCCGTGGGCGAGGTAAACGTGGTGGCCAAAATGAAGGCCACCAACGCCGTTATTGGCGGCGAAGGCAATGGCGGCATCATTGTCCCCGATTTTCATTATGGCCGCGATGCGCTTATTGGCATTGCCCTTTTTCTTACCCACTTGGCCAAATCGGGCAAAAGCACCAGTGCACTGCGCAAAACCTACCCCGATTACTTCATCAGCAAAAACAAAATCGATCTGCAGCCCGGCCTCAATGTAGATCAGGTGTTTAACCACATCAAAACCAAATACAAAAACCAGCCCATCAATACCGATGATGGCTTAAAAATAGAATTCGACAACGATTGGGTACACCTGCGCACCAGCAATACCGAACCCATTATCCGCATTTACAGCGAAAGCGATTTTGAAACCAAGGCCGAAAATATAGCCAAGCGCCTAATGGCCGACATTGGCGAGGTAAAGCAATAGCCGTTGGATCCCAATTAACCGGAAATACAAAAAGTTAACCGGAAATACAAAAAAAGCTGGGGCTATCAGCAGCATCACGCCGCCGGGCCTCGGTACCGCGCCCTCTGGCTGTGGCCGCAGGTTGGTGCGCCTTCTACTGCGTAGGGCGCACCAACCTGCGGCTCCCCGCCGGGCACGGCAGCCCTTGGGCAGTAGTGCATATCCCGGGCTTGGGGCCACCACCCAAACTGGGCGCAGGCAGCGCAACCCATCAGCGGCACTTTCGCCAATCTCTTGCATTACGCACCGCCCGTTGTGCCAGCTGCGCCAGTAGCGCCCATGCACCGGCTGTAGCATCGGGCTTGCCAAGCCGTACCCGTCGCCCACGCCGCAAGCAATACAATTTCAATATTTTTACCTGTGCACCTGCCCAGTTGTGTTGCATATTGGCCTCAAAGCCAAACTTTTTCGCCATTTTTCATCCACATTCAAAAAAAACGGCAGCGTTATGTGCATTTTCCCCCTACTTTTGCCGTCCAAAAATTTTTAGCCATGAACCAGCAGGCTGTGAACTTTGTTCACGAACAATTGACCGAAAATAAGCAGTACCCCAGCTTTAAAGCCGGAGACAACATTACTGTAAACTATAAAGTAATCGAAGGTGCCAAAACCCGTATTCAGAGCTTTAAGGGCGATGTTATTAAGCGTCAGGGCAACGGAGCCACTGCATCGTTTACCGTGCGCAAAATCAGCGACGGTATCGGCGTAGAGCGTTCGTTCCCTGTTAATAGCCCCAATATTGAAGACATTTTGCTGCACAAAGTGGGCAAAGTGCGCCGGGCAAAGCTTTACTTCCTCCGCGAGCGCAGTGGCAAAAGTGCCCGCATCAAAGAGAAGCGTATGGCACAGCGCTAGTACCGCAGCATAGTATTATAAAAGGGGAACGGTTAAAAACGTTCCTTTTTTTGTGGCCAATAGTAATTAAACCAAGCTTTGCGGTTAAATTTGCATTCTAAACTTCAGTTATGTTACAATCACTTCTTTTGGGCATGCCGGGTGGCAGTGAGTGGATAATTATTATTTTGGGTGTGCTAGTGCTTTTTGGAGGCCGCAAAATACCCGAGTTTATGCGGGGCATTGGCAAAGGCATTCGCGAGTTTAACGATGCCAAAAGCAATGTAAAAAAGGAAATTGAAGAAGGCATGAACGAAAAAGAAAAGTAAATGCAGCGGTGCATTTTGCCTTGTTTCTTTTCAACAATATCCAACGCATGTAAGCAAGAACCGGTACTTAACAGTTTACCCGTTCTTGCTTTTTTGTTGCTTTTTATATGAGTTTCCACTTTTCTACCATTGCACAGTACCACCAGCAATTGCTGGCAGGTACCACCAGTTGTACTGCCGCCGTGCAGCACTACACACAGCGCATTGCCCAGTTTAAGCACCTTAATGCCTTTACGCAGGTATATGACACTGAGGCACTGGCCGCCGCCGCCCAGCTAGACGCACAGCGCGACAGTACACAGCCATTGCCGCCCCTTTATGGCGTGGTGGTTGGTATTAAAGATGTGCTTAACTACAGCGGGCACCAGGTATCGGCCGGCAGCCACATGCTGCGCCATTACACCGCCACCTACACCGCCACCGCTGTGCAGCGGCTGTTGCAAGCCGGTGCCATTGTAATGGGCATGTGCAACTGCGATGAGTTTGCCATGGGCAGCACCAACGAAAATAGTGCCTACGGCCCCGTGTTAAACGCCGCCGACAACAGTAAAGTGTCGGGCGGATCATCGGGCGGTAGCGCAGTGGCCGTGCAAGCAGGCCTGTGCATGGTAAGCCTCGGTAGCGATACCGGTGGTAGCGTGCGCCAGCCAGCCGATTTTTGTGGCGTAGTAGGCCTAAAACCCACCTATGGGCGCATTAGCCGCTACGGGCTTATTGCCTATGCCAGCAGCTTCGACCAAGTGGGCATATTTGCCACCAATGTGGCCGACGCGGGGCTGGTGCTGCAGTGTATAGCAGGCCCCGATGCCCTTGACGGTACCTGTAGCCCGCTGCCCATGCCACAGTTGTCCACGGCGCTTCCCGCCGCACAGCCCACCTATCGCTTTGCCTATTTAGAGCCTACACTTTCGCTGCCCGGCCTCGACCCTCACATTAAAACCACCATCCAAACCTATTTTGCCCAGCTACAAGCCCAGGGCCACGTGGTAGATGCGGTACCGTTTAATTTACTCGATTACATTGTGCCCACCTACTACGTGCTTACCACAGCCGAAGCCAGCAGCAATCTTGGCCGCTACGATGGGGTGCGTTTTGGACACCGGGCCAGTGGGCCTTTTAAAAATTTAACAGATTATTATTTGCAAAACCGCAGCCAAGGCTTTGGCCCCGAGGTAAAGCGGCGCATTATGCTGGGTAGCTTTGTACTTAGTGCCGGCTTTTACGATGCCTACTTTACCAAGGCGCAGCAGGTAAGGCAACTAATCTGCCAGCAAACCCACACAATACTAAGCAGTTACGATGCCATACTCATGCCCGTAAGTCCCACTACCGCATTTGGCTTGGGCGAAAAAATGGCCGATCCCATTGCCATGTATTTGGCCGACATCTACACCGTGTTTGCCAACCTTGCCGGGCTACCGGCTATGGCACTGCCGCTGTTTACCCACGCCAATGGCATGCCTTTTGGTATTCAAGTACTCACCAATGCTTGGAAAGAGTTACTTTTGCACCAAATTTCGATGACATTGCTGCCTGAAAAGACAGTAAAGTAGTGTAGTTTTCGCCAAGGTGCATTAGTCGAGAGGCTGAAAACATAAGGTAAGTTGGCAAGGCTAAGGAGTTACTTGGCACGCTGGTAGTAGTGTTATGGACATGCAGACCCGCCGACCTAAGTGCAATGACGCCCATTGGTAAACGCTGCAAGGCATCAACCATTCAATCATGAAGTCTTTTTTTATTTTTATTATAACTATTGCCCTTAGTCAGGCAGGCTATGCCAAGGGTGTGGAAAAGGACTCTGGGAGTAAAAAGCCAATTAAAGACACCAGCGCTGCACCCGAAAACCTAGAAGAGCGTGGATTTAAAAATTTGTTTTCGAGCGACAATTTTAACGCCGCGCAGCCTTACGATGTGCAAATAAATCCCAACGCAGTACCTTTTATTGACGACTACCTGCGCCGCCACGGCAAGAGTCTTGAAGCCATGAAAAGCTGGGGCCAGCCGTATTTTAGGCTAATGGACAATATTTTGAGCAGCTATGGCCTACCCAAAGAGCTAAAGTACCTGGCCGTAATTGAAAGCCATTTGCAAAACTGGGCCACCAGTTGGGTGGGTGCAGTAGGCCCTTGGCAGTTTATGCCCGAAACCGGTAGGCGTATGGGTTTAACCATCAGCGGTGGTTACGACGAGCGCACCAACTATTTTAAAAGCACCCATGCCGCGGCACGGTACTTAAAAGAGCTATACGGCCAGTTGGGCGATTGGCTGCTGGTGATTGCTGCTTACAATGGCGGACCTGGCCGGGTTTTTACGGCCATGCGCCGCAGCGGTAGCACCAATTTTTGGGATTTGCAAAACTATTTGCCCACCGAAAGCCGCAACCACGTAAAAAAGTTTATAGGCACCCACTACCTTATGGAGGGCAATGGTGGCCTAACTACCACCAGCCGCAAGGAGTGGACCCAAATGCAGGTGCAAGCGGTAGAGCAAACTACACAATTGCAGGCTAGCCTTACCCCCGAGCAACTTGAAGGTACCGAAGTGCAAAACATTTCGGGCAAATATCACTCCGTGGTGCTGGCCAACAGCTTGGCTATGGATATTGGCCAGTTTAACCAGCTAAACCCCAATTTCGATAAGTTGGTAACCGCCGAAAAAGGTTATGATCTGCGTCTGCCAAAATTTAAGTTGGAGCTTTTTAATGCCAACCGTTACATCATTCTGCACCAAAGCATTCTCACCATCCTCGAGCAATCGCACCAAACGGTAGGCTACCCCGAACCAAAAGCCCGAAAAAAGGCAAAGTAAGTTGGTTTACACGGTTTGGCGTTTCAGAGGCTATCAGCCATTTTTACTGCTTCAATAATTGATTTTCGCCCATTGCCCAAGGTATTGTATAAATGGCATTGCGGGTATTTGCAAAAGGGTGGGAGCGGCGGCGAGTGTTGGTTTAGTGTGGGCCACAGAATGAAGGCGTACATGAAGCCGTAAGTCGTTTAGCCATACCTGTTTGTTAGCTACTGGGCGGCGCCGCAGTTTCCACCATTTTAAAAATGGTTGCCCAATCACTTTTTGTAAAGTGCATCCAGCAGGGCGTCCTTCTTTCTTCGGCTTACGTCCACCTCTATACCATCCTCCATTAATACGGTCCCTTTTATACTAAGGTATCTATCCGCATATTTCACATTTATGAGGTAGGATTTGTGCACACGCATAAAGCCATGCTCCCCCAGCAGGTTTTCAAACTCGAGTAGGGTTTTGCTGGCCAGCATTTTTTTGTTGTTTTTTAAATGGAAGCGGGTGTAATTGTTTTGTGCTTCTGCAAACAATATTTCACTGGTGGGTATAAAACGTGGGCCGTCCATGCCAGCAATCATTAGCTTAAATTCCGATTGTGGATTTAACATGCTTTGCCTCAATTGCTCAAGCTGCGCTTGCTGCACAGGCGCCATTTCTTGTGTGGCCTTGTGCACGGCAGCCATTAATTCATCGGCGTCTATCGGTTTCAGCAAATAGTCGAGCGCACTAAATTTTATGGCCTTTATGGCATATTTATCGTAGGCAGTTGTAAAAACAATCTGAAAGTTTAAATCCTGCACCTGCTGCAAGGTTTCAAAGGCATTCATACCCGGCATTTCAATATCCATAAAAACAATGTCGGGTTTTAATTTTTCAATGGCCGCAAGGGCCTGTGGGCCATCTTCGCACTCGGCTAACAAGTGTACGGTTGGGCAATGCATTTCCAACATTATCCTCAATACCTCACGGCAGTGCAGCTCATCATCCACTACAATTGCTTTCATGTGCTCCTTTTTTATGGTTTCAGAATTTGCTCTTGCCCAAGACGCCCCAAAGCTGTTTTTTGGGCTCATCTTAGTAGCTTTTAATGGCTGCATGGTTTGCGCCTCATCTCATTCATAATTTCTCTTTCTGGTTAATCTTTTTTAGGGTAAGTGTAACCGTTGTCCCCACCACCAAGCCATCGGCTTCAACCACATCAGCTATTTCTGCATGTGCATGTATTTGGTAGGCCACATTTACCACCCGCATCCTTTCCGAAGTAATTTTCATGCCGTAGCTTTTCTGCTGTAGTGCCGATTTGCTTTTTAATGCTTCCGATGCGGACCGGCCCACACCGTTGTCAGTTACCACCACCTTTATCCAATCGTCCTCCTCCGAAACATTTACGATTAAAGAGCCTCCAGGTTCTTTGCGATACATTAATCCATGCCATATTGCATTTTCAATATAGGGCTGAATGAGCATGGGCGGGATAATGATATCCTCAGTATCCATGCTGCCCGAAATATGAATGTGATGACTAAACGAATGGTTAAACCTTAGTGCTTCCAATTGAATATAAAGCTCAATGGCCTTCAGTTCGCTTTCTAGGGTTACCCATTCGCTTCTGCTATTATCCAGTATTAAGCGCATCAAGCGGCTAAACTTTGTAAGATATCCCGAGGCATTTTGCCGGTCATTTTTAAGTATAAAGCTATTGATGCTATTAAGGCTATTGAAAAGAAAATGCGGGTTCATTTGAGTGCGTAACAAGCTCATTCGAAGCTGTGCCAGTTGGTTTTCAAAGTCTCTTTTTAATGCCTCTTCTTTTTTTATTTTTTTAATTCTGGTAGAAGTAATTATTAATACAAGGATTCCCAATAAGATTAATATACCCGACACAAACCACCAGGTTTTCCAAAAAGCTTTTGCTACCGAAAGGCTAAGGTTTTCTTTGAGTGCAAACCAGTCAAAGCCGTTCAATGAAGCTTCTGCTTTAAACACATATTTACCGGCAGGTAGATTGGCGTATCGAGCTGTTCTTTCTGTACCAGCATAAACATACCCTTTATCGTACCCTTCCAATTGATAGCGGTACTTTATGGATGGTCCGTATTGAAGATCAACAGCAAGAAAGGACAAAGAAATATTGTTTTTATTATGGCTTAGCCAGTAGTTGTTTTCTTGGGGAATGGTAATGGTGGTATCGGAAAGCTCAATAGCCGATAGCCATACACTTAATGGTCTTTTTGAATAAGAAAGGTTATGCGGATAAAAGAAATTTAATCCATCGGTGCCGGTAAAAAACACCTCGCCGTCTTTTGCCATAAAAAAATTGCACAAAGTATGGTTGCCCAAAAGAATGCCATCTCTGGCATCAAAGCTCTCAATCAATTGGGTTACGGGGTCATATCTTGATATACCAATATTGCCCAAAATCCACATTTTGCCTTGCTTATCGCACAGTAAACCCACAATGTTGTTGCTGGTAAGCCCGTCGCTTTTTCTAAACACTTTTTTTACCTTGCAGTCTAATGCCGAAATAACATACAAGCCATCTGGGGTGCCTGCATAAATATTGCCACTGCTATCGGTAGCTATTACTTGCGCGCCACTTTGGCTTTGGTTATTGGGTAGTGCTACGGTGTAAACCTCGTTTTTTATTTTGTTGTAAAAAAACAATCCTCCTGCCTGCGCCACCCACCAGTTTTTAGCGTTATCTTCTAAAATATAAAACGTTGTTTTATCGGCAATTTTAGATAGCGTGGGATGATTTAAGTAACGGGTAACTGCTGCGGTAATGGGGTTAAAGAGTGCAAATCCGTTGTTGGCACAAATAAAGAAGTTTTGGTCGGTGGTTTTAGTTATGGCATTTATATCATTGCTTGGCAATGAGTGGTCTATATCTATTGGATTTCGCTTTATTTGATAAAAAGTTCCATTGCTAAGTAATTTTCCAATGCCTCCACCATAAGTACCCACCCACACCCGGTCTTGGCTATCGGTTACTACGCTGCGTATGGTTTTGTACTTTTGCGGCCCAAGTTTTGCATCTATAAAGCTGTAAAACTTACTGATGTTTGTTTCTCTGTTCCACAGCGCCAAGTACCTATTTGTACCCACCCAAAACTGGCCTTTTTTGTCGTGCAAGATGGTTGTAAACGCCCCGTTGTAGCGCTCATCTTTCTCATTTGCCAAAAAACTTTGCGATGGAAAAGCAGGAGCGCTTAACTGCGTGAATGATAACCCAATGGTAAGTGCAAACAAGGTGCCACTTCGACTAAACATTAGCCGTCTGCATCCATCCCACTTGATGGAGGTAGGGTCGGCAGGATTATGCTTAATGGGGATTGCATAGCGCTTATCAACATCAAGCAGAAATATGCCTGAGTATCTGGTGCCAATGGCAAATATATTTTTTCCTACTGGTATAATAGAACCTGCATAGCCACTGATGGTTTTACCTTTAGAGGACTTCCAGTTGTTTATGATTTCCACTTTTCCTGTATATGCATTTGCCCGCCATAGCGTGTCATGCGCAAAGCTGCCTGCCAGCAAACTGCTATCATCTATTGGGGCTGCACACCAAACACTAGATAGATTAATGGCTTTAATTGGTTGTTGGCGCTTGATATTCACCAAGTACATTTTATTTCTAAACGCCATCAACCATTGGTGGCCTTTAAAATGTTGAAAAGACAAGAGTATTTTGTTGTCCCTAAATAAACCATCGAAGCCTGATAGCCTTTTAGCTTGCCCATCGGTGCTTACTTCATAGCAACTATTTCTGTTAGCTACCAATAGATTTCCTGCTAGTGTTTCTCCGAAAAAAACACCGTCGGCCTCTAACGCTTGGGTGTATTTCAGCCTACCAAAACGGTTGTCGTGGTGCTTTTTAAAAAATACCCCTAGAGGCGTTGCAACCCAAATGGTTCCCTTTTTATCACTATAAATTTGGAGAATGTTATGGTTGCCATCGAAAACATTGTCGGGTTGGTTAAAAGTGCTTACCAAATGGCCATCAAAAACATTGAGCCCCTCATCAGATCCAATCCAGATTCTGCCTTCTGGGTCTTCTGCCATCAACAGCTTTTGATTGCTTAGCAGGCCATCGGCAGTGGTAAGATGCCTAAACCGATAAGGCTGCGAAAGGCAAATATTTGCGATGCATAATAGCAATATGGTTTGTAAGCGTCTCAATAATATGTATTGACAATAAAATTAATGAAAGCCCAAGACAAACCTATTTAATATTTTTAATCAGGTCAATCTAACTTTCTTTTCAAGCTATCAATTTCTATTTGCTGCCGTTTAATGTTTTTATTGGCTTCAATTAAATGGAGCGTCAATTCTTCTATTTTTTCCATCATGCGCTTTTGCATGTCGCCAAGGGCAAAGCCTTCTTTATCTACCACCGTGGCGGAAGGTATATTGGGTAAATGCCTATTGGCTTTTATAAAGGCTTCTGTTTCTTCCAGCGATTGCAGCTTATAATCATCGGCAAATACATAATCGGGCCAGGAACCAGATGCTACCACATTAAAATCGGTAGCGGCAATTTTACCCCTTACCGCAAGCCTGTAGGGGCCGTTGATGGTAGGGCCTATCCTTCCGCCAATGGTAACATAGCCTACGCTATCTACCCAAAGTCTATCGGTTGCATTGGTACGAATAATGAAACGTCCGGGATCGTTAGTACCAACTGTACCTATTTTCAGATCGTTATCAAGTTGCTGAATAAAACCCTTTTCAGCACCACCTCTTCTAAAACTTACCAGCGGAGAAATGTTACTTTCAATAATCATAGTGGTACTAAAGCCAAGTGCATCATCTATGTGTATTGGTGCCTGCGGTGCTGGGGTACCAACACCAATATTGCCATAAACACCAAGGTTGTACCAATATAGAAAACCAGGATCCGATCTTCTTAATGTCATTGCTGTACCGCCATATAGCCCCCCCGTTCCAACCCAGTCGTATCTTTGAGCATTGCTGCTAAAAGTCATAGCTGTGCTGGTGGCGGAAATTTCGCTTCTTGAGTTTGTTGTATTGCCCGTTTTTTCAATAAAATTTAGTGTTGGGCCACCAGAGCCATTCAATGCTTCCAGCGTCAATACATTTTCGTTAGTAGATTTTATATGCATCCTTACATTATTGGGCGTGCCTGCAAAAGTTGCAGGGTCTTGTCCCAAAGAAGCGTTGCCATTTGCATCTACAAACATCCAACCGCCTTGATTATAAGCTTGTAGAATTACCTTGCCGGCAAAGTTCTGATCGTTTGGCCGAAGTACTAAATCGTTGCCTTGTTGTTTGATAAAGCTTTTGTTAATACCCGCTTTGCGGAACTGGATGGTGGGGTCGTCATTGTCATCAATAACCACCGTACTGCCAGCGCTGGAAGTGCCATCAATATGTAATAACACATCTGGACTGCTTGTTCCTATACCAGTTTTATCTAATGAAACCAGCGATCTACCGCCCTCAATATTTGCGAAGTAGCCACCTGTTCCGGCAAAATTTTGACTAATACCATTTAAGCCAATGCCTGTTTGTGTAAAACCACGGACACCATATCCATTACCGAGACTTTGACCAAAAATAGCAACACCATTATTGGCTGTATTTGCAATGCCAAATACTGGTGTGACCGAATGATCAAACGTTCTGAAATATGGTATTGAGATTGCATTTGCATCGCCATTCATTTTTATCCAGTTGCTACTCCGCCGCAAGTACAAGGCTTGCTCATCAGTAGCATAGATTGTTAAGCCTTCCGCAGGGTTTTGAATGGCATCAATACTCATTTTTCGCATACGAGGAAGCAGTAAACCACGGGTAGTGCCGCCATCTAATTCTAGTACAGCACTGGGAACGGGGGCTTCCGGTGTGCCGCCAATTTTTACTTGGGCATTTACATTTGTAAACAGTAAGGAAAATAGAGCAATAAAATAGATACGTGGTTTCATAAAAGTTTTATTTTAATGTAACAAATAAACATTGAGTATTTTGAACGTAGTGTTGTGCTACGGCATCTCCTTTCGGAAAAAGGATGTGTGATAATTTACTTTTTAGCTTGCAAAGCTTGTACCTGTTGTTTCAATTCTTCTATTTCACGGGTTGAAGCACTACGGAATTCTTTCAAAGCTTTATTGGCTTCAATCAAATGCAGGGTAAGCTCTTCTATTTTTTCCATCATGCGTTTTTGCATATCGCCAAGGGCAAAACCTTCTTTATCTACCACCGTGGCGGAAGGTATATTGGGTAAATGCCTATTGGCCTTTATAAAGGCTTCTGTTTCTTCGAGAGATTTTAATTTGTAATCATCGGCAAAAACGTAATCGGGCCAGCTTGCTAGGGTAGTTACGGTAAAGTCGGTGGCCTGAATTCCGCCTCTTACTTTTAAGAATTGGGCACCCGCAGGTGAAGTGCCAGCGGCACTATTTATGATAATTCTTCCATCGGGGTTTACCAGAATTCGGTCGATGTTATTAGTGCGCAATGCAACTTTACCTGTATTATTAGAAAAGTTTGTGGCCAGTACCATATTGTTTACATCTGCCTGTAAATAACCCTTTTTTATCCCGTCATTTTGAAGCTGGACGGTTACAAGCGCATCGTCGTTAACAGTTATTGCTTCCGAAGCGTTATCCTTCGTTGCATCTACATGTAAAATGCATGCAGGGTTTTCTGTACCGATACCGGTTCTATTCATAGAAATTAAGGAGCGGCCAATGTTATAGGTGTTTTCAAAATAACCCGGAATTCCATTGAAAAATTGTGCAACACCTTTGACACCTATTCCAGCATTAGTTTGTCCCTGAACACCGGTAGCATGAGTGGATATCCCCCAAATACCGTCACCAGCATTTTCACCAAAATTTTGTAGAATTAGTAAGGGTTCGGTAAAAGCGAATTGTTTGTAATACGGCAGGGAAATAATATCTTCATTGCCATTCATTTTAACCCATTTATTGCTTCGGCGTAGGTACATGGCCTGCTCATCGGTAGCATAAATGGTAAGCCCTGCCGCCGGATTTTGAATATTATTCATATTTTGTAGCGTCATACGGGGCAGCAAAAGCCCCCTATTGGTACCGCCATCCAGTTCCAGCACGGCACTTGAGGGTGGTGCCCCAGCCACACCACCAATTTTAATTTGTGCTTGTAGCTGCAAAAAACTACTTGTTAGCAATGTGCAAAAGAGAACGATGTTTTTCATAAGTCGCATTTTGCAACAAAAGAACTGTTTCGCTGATTCAACATGCTTACCTATTGAGAAAGCGGGACAATTAATGAGCCAGCGGCAAAAATGGGCTTGTAGATTGACGTTTTACTGAGCATGAGCCGCTATTTTAGAATGGATGGAGCGGTGGAAATTCCCGAATGATTGATACATTGGAGTTGGGCTTTTAGCCTCGTTTGCTTGGCTACAGTGCTTGTTTGGAAATTGTTACCCAATTTTTCATAATTATCTAAAAATATAAATTCATGGGTTCTTATATTTTTACAATATCAAATCTCAATTTGTATAAACTTACAATTTATCCTTTTGATTGAACAATGCCGGGACTGAACTTGATTGCTGTGCTTATTATGGTTTCCAATATTTCTTTAAAATACCTTTTGCCAAGGTTAAGTTTGCACAACTTTTTAAACCCTTCTATTGTAAGTTTTGCCATTATGATTGGTCTGTTGCGCTTAACCGTTGTCGGCTTGGCGATGTAGCGGATGTTTTGCACCACACTTGATACGAAGAACTGCACTTCAAGTATGCACAAAAGTTTCAACGAAGCACGTCACCCCGCCTGACGCAAATGTGCTGTTCAAGCAACACCTGCGGTGTGCTTCCCTCGTCTAAAATTGTCCTGAATAATAAAGCTTCTTTTTTTGTTACTCACCAAAAACAGCAAAAAGTGAAACACCATGAAATTTCAGCCAAAACATTGCAGGCTGAGGCACAACTTTGGATGGAAAGACTTCGTGAGGTATTATTAATTCAAGACAAGGCTAGAGGTGCCGTAAAAAGTTGCGTCGCTGAACTGATTTTGCTTTAGTGCGTTAGAGTGTCAATGTAAAAAAGATTGTAATCCCATTCTTTGCGCAGGCTTTGTGGTCTGCTGGTAAACCTAAAAACCTCGACCATCGATAAATTGGCAGCACAATACCCTGCCAGAATCAAGCGCCGGCCTACCTAAAATTCATACAAAACCACCTAAGGCCCGGTGTGGCTGAACAGCATACAGCCAAAAGCCACCGTCCCAAATGGTTCGGGGTTTTTTGCATTGTGCAATCGGGTTCAATCTCAGGGGGGCTTATCGGTTGTGCGACTAAATTTTTAGCTGCAGAATTATTTTTGTCCAATTTTAGATTTAATAAACTTCATTTGTTCTGTTGTCAGTTTTGTCTTGTCGATGAAACTTCCAAATTTTTTAGTCTGGTATAGAATTAAAAATTTTCCTATTTCTTTTTGTTTAATAATAGGTGTCCACAAAAACTCACTTTTAAATGTCAAGCCTTGGCAGGAAACTGAACTGTCAGTAAAAGTATATGTTATGTCGTTTTTAAAGCTTGGGTTAGATTTAAATTGTCGAACTACAATAATTGTAATTAATGTTGGGGC
>RDXD01000235.1 GCA_004292575.1 Bacteroidota bacterium | reverse complement strand
TTGCACAAAATTGCAACCTTGAAATGATTGACCTTGATGCCTGTGATGTGGATGACCAACTGGCATTAAAACAATTGCTGGAGCAACACCTTGCGTACACCAACAGCAGCGTTGCGAAATTTATTTTAAGCGATTTTGAAAGCGAACTCAAACGGTTTGTAAAAGTGTTCCCAAAAGACTACAAACGTGCCCTGGCTGCTAAACGAACAAATGCCGAATTATCGAAGTAAACGTGGTGCACCAAATGCTTAAGTAACCCGCGTTAAACAAACCAGAACATCATTATACTTTCATTGATTTAACCCACAGCGTAATTATGGGAAAACCAACCGGATTTTTAGAATTTACAAGAGCCCTGCCTGCCAAAAAGCCGGTAGCGGAAAGACTAACGAACTATAACGAATTTGTTGCACGATACGACGACGCCAGCCTAAATAAACAGGCGGCGCGGTGCATGAACTGTGGCATTCCATTTTGTCACAGTGGTTGCCCGTTGGGAAATATAATTCCTGAGTTTAACGATGCCGTTTACGATAAAAACTGGCGCGAAGCTTACGATATACTTACCAGCACCAATAACTTTCCTGAGTTTACTGGGCGTATTTGTCCGGCCCCTTGCGAAAGTGCTTGCGTGCTGGGCATAAACCAGCCTGCGGTAGCCATTGAAGAAATTGAAAAACACATTATTGAAATAGCGTTTGACAAGGGTTATGTTAAGCCGCGGATACCCGCCATGCGCACGGGCAAGAAAATAGCCATAGTGGGCAGTGGTCCAGCAGGATTGGCCGCAGCGGCCCAACTCAATTCGGCGGGGCATCAGGTTACCGTGTTTGAACGCGACGAATTGCCTGGAGGCCTATTGCGCTATGGCATCCCCGACTTTAAACTGGAAAAATGGGTAATTGACCGGCGCATAGCCATCATGGAAGCCGAAGGCATAACCTTTACTTGCAATACCAACGTGGGCACCGATCTTAATACCAACGACCTCTTGCGCACCTTTCATGCTGTGGTGCTAAGTGGCGGCAGCACTATACCCCGCGATTTGCCGGTACCCGGTAGGCAGCTGCATGGTGTTTACTATGCCATGCAATTTTTAAAACAGCAAAACAAACGCGTACACCATCCCCAAGGCAACTTAGCCAGTGCACGGGGCTTTGAAGGCAGCCATTGGCACGAAGACATTGTGGCCACAGGAAAGCATGTGGTAGTAATTGGCGGTGGCGATACCGGCAGCGACTGCGTGGGTACCAGCAACCGGCAAGGCGCGGCCTCGGTTACTCAGTTTGAACTAATGCCCAAGCCGCCCGAAAACCGGGTAGATGCCATGCCATGGCCCACCTTCCCTATGCTGCTAAAAACTACCACCAGCCACGAAGAGGGCGTAGAAAGGCAATGGGCGGTAAATACAAAACGCTTTTTGGGCGACGAGCATGGCCGCCTGAAAGCCTTAGAACTGGTGGATGTGCAATGGAAAGCCAGCAGCGATGGAAAACCCGCAGGTTTTGAAGAAATACCTGGTTCGGCACGCACCATACCCGCCGATTTGGTATTGCTGGCCATGGGATTTGTACACCCCGAGCGCCAAGGCCTTTTGAGCGACATGGATGTGGAGCTGGATGCCAGGGGCAACGTAAAGGCAGGCGAAAATGACTATCAAACCAGCCTGCCAAAGGTATTTGCCTGTGGCGATATGCGGCGGGGCCAAAGCCTGGTGGTATGGGCCATTAGCGAAGGCCGGGAGTGTGCCAAAAAGGTGGATGAATACCTCATGGGAAGCTCAAAACTGGAGAGCAAAGAACAAAGCCTGTTGCAACTTACCGAAATTTAAGCATTAGACAAACGTCAAGAAATAGGCGTTTGCGTTGCATATCATATTAATTTTTAAACTATGTGTATTATTTGTTCATTTTTATAGGTTACATATTTTATATTTGCTAATTAAGACATATATATTTTATTTACATTTGATAACCAAAACCAAACTGTATCATGAAGTTAACATTCAAAAGTGTGGCACCCTTTCTAATTCTTACTGCGTTAGCCATTATTGCAATTTTCATAACACCAGAGGCGTCTTTCGACCCCAACTCGATTTTGGGCGAGGACGGTAAAACGCCGAAGTATGTTTACAACAGTGGCGATATCGCTTGGATGCTGGTATCCTGCGCCTTTGTGTTTTTGATGACACCTGCACTGGCCTTTTTTTATGGCGGCATGGTGGGCCGCAAGAATGTACTCTCCACCATGATTAAAAGCACCGTGTCGGTTGGCATTATATCGGTGTTGTGGGTGCTGGTTCAGTTTAGCCTGTGCTTTGGCAAATCCATTGGGGGGGTTATAGGCGACCCTCGTACTTTTTTTATGTTTAAAGGCGTGATGAGTGGCGAACCTTGGAGCCTTGCTGCTACCATCCCACTTCCGCTGTTTGCATTTTTTCAGCTCATGTTTGCCGTTATTACACCCAGCCTGGTGGTGGGTGCTGTGGCCGAAAGGATTAGATTTACCTCATACACGCTTTTTATTGCCTTGTTTGGCATGCTGGTGTATGCTCCGCTGGCGCACATGGTATGGCACCCCGATGGCCTGATGTTTGGCTGGGGCGTTCTTGACTTTGCCGGTGGCACAGTGGTACACATTTCTGCTGGCATGGCGGCTTTGGCGGGTGCATTGGTGCTAAAACCCCGCACAAAAACCACCGCTGCTGGGCCAGCCAATATTCCTTATGTGCTTATTGGCACCGGTTTGCTTTGGTTTGGATGGTTTGGTTTTAATGCCGGTAGTGCCGTTGGTGCTGGATCGCTGGCGGTGTACGCCTTTGCCACCACCAACACCGCGGCAGGTGCAGCTGGTTTGGCATGGATGTTTTTAGATGTGTTGCGCGGCAAAAAACCTTCGGTGCTTGGCTTTTGCATTGGTGCAGTGGTGGGCTTGGTAGCCATTACCCCCGGTGCTGGTTTTGTGGGTGTACCACAGGCCATCTTTATCGGTTTTGCTGCTTCCATAATATCAAACATAGTGGCTGAATTTTTAAAGCACAAAACCAAACTCGACGACCCCTTGGATGTGTTTGCCTGCCATGGTTTGGGCGGTATCACCGGCATGCTGCTTACGGGTGTGTTTGGTAGCAAAGCGGTAAACAGCTTGGTGCTTGACGGCCAGTTTTTAATTCAACTAAAGGGTATGGCCGTATCGGTAGTTTACAGTTTTGTGGTATCGTTCATTATTTTTAAGGTGATTAACCTTATACTGCCCATGCGGGTAACGGAAGAGGAAGAGGCTGCGGGCTTGGACGCCAGCCAGCACGACGAAAAATACTTCCAAGGCCATTTGTTAGTAGGCTCCAATGGAATGGTAGCTGAAAATGAGGCCAAGCATTAAGCTGACCGAGACAACTTGTAATACAACTCCCGTTGGCTGCGGCAACGGCTAACGGAAGGTTTTTCAACCCGCTATTGAATTTCCATTTTTAAAAAAAGGGCACCACGTAATACGCTTCGGCAAAAGCGCAACGGGTACCCCTTCTCAAACAAACAAAACCAATTGCAAATGTTCAAAAAAAATCTGGTATGCGCGGTAGCATTTTCTGCCGCCATCGGCGCAAGCGCACAAGACAGCACTTCAGCTAATCCTTTAAACATCTCAGGCTTCGTAGATGTGTATTACCGCTACGACTTTGCCAAAACAGCGGCTAACACCCGCACGGCTTTTAACAGCAGTTACAACTCGTTTGGCTTGGGTATGGCCTCAGTAAAGTTGGATAAAACCTTGGGTAAGGTGGGCTTTGTGGCCGATTTGGGTTTTGGGCAACGTGCCAAAGAGTTTTCGTACAACGATAATGGCATAACGGCTGCCGTAAAGCAATTGTACATGACCTACTCCCCCACCGAGAACCTTAAGCTTACGGCCGGTAGCTGGGCTACCCATGTGGGATACGAATTGGTGGACGCCCCAGGCAACCGCAACTACAGCATGAGCTATATGTTTACTTATGGCCCTTACTTTCATACGGGCGTTAAGGCAGAGTATAGCTTTGGCAAATCGGGGGTGATGGTGGGCCTTGCTAACCCTACCGATTTTAAGTTGACCGACAACCCACCGCGGATGTTTTTAGGCCAGTTTTACACCGGTACTAAAAATGACAAACTGAAGGCTTACCTGAACTATGTGGGCGGCAAAAGTACCGACAGCACCCGCGGCGGCCAGTTTGACCTGGTGGTGCTGGGCACGGTAACCGATAAGTTTAGTGTGGGCTTTAATGGCACGGTGGCCAGCAGCACGGCAAAGGTAAGGGGTAAGTTTGCCGATGCGAGTGCATGGTGGGGCTCAGCGGTGTATCTAAACCTCGACCCCTCGCCAAAGTTTGGCATCACCCTGCGCAGCGAGCTGTTTAGCGACGAGAAAATGCTACTGCCCTTGGCTGGCTTGGGCGGCGGTACCGTGTTTGCTAACACACTCTCGGGTAACGTACACCTTGGGGCAATTACCGTAATACCCGAGCTGCGCCTAGATAATGGCAGCAAAAAAGTGTTTTTTGATAAAGATGGTGGCAGTACGAAATCGGCCTTTAGCGCACTGGTGGCCGCGGTTTATAAGTTTTAATTCCGAAAATTCGCTCTTTAGAAACTCGACCGCCCCTTGGG
>RDXD01000234.1 GCA_004292575.1 Bacteroidota bacterium | reverse complement strand
TGCTACAAGCCTTTAATACCCAAATGTTTGGCAACCGCGAGGTTCCCATTGCAAACACCAATGCCGTGGGTACCGCTTGGGTTCGCATTACAGCCGATAACAATGTGTATTCAAACATTAATGTGGTAAACCTAGCTGCAGGCGAAACGCTAACAGCCGCACATATACACACCGGTGCCATTGGTGCTAATGGCCCCGTTTTAGTAAACATATTGCCAAACGGCGTTACCGATTTTGGCCGCACTGTAAAAATTCCCATTACGCAGCTACAAGCTTCTGGGTTAACAAGCAATCCGCTGTATTTAAATGCCCACTCAACGCGTTTCCCGGGTGGTGTAGTACGCGGCCAGGTGCGCAACTAGTTTTTATTAGCCACAACAACTTATTAAATGCGGCTATCTCTATTGAGGTAGCCGCATTTTTTGTGCCAGTGCCTTAACCGAACAATACTACTGCCAATTGGGTAATTTTTGAACCTAACAGCAGTGTACGGGTTTGTAGGCTTAATTTGTGCCACACAATCCTTCTTTTTTACCATGCAAAACACAGTTAATTTACAACCGCTGCTGCAAATAATGGACGAGCTGCGCGCCCAGTGCCCTTGGGATAAAAAGCAAACCATTGAAACCCTGCGCCCACTTACCATAGAAGAAACTTACGAGTTGGCCGATGCCATTTTGCGCAACGACTGGCAAGGCCTAAAAGAGGAACTGGGTGATTTGCTGTTGCATATTGTATTTTACGCCAAAATTGGTGCCGAGCAAGGGGCTTTTACCTTGCAGGAGGCCATTGATGGGGTTTGCAAAAAGCTCATACACCGGCACCCACATATTTATGCCAATGCTGTGGTAGAAAACGAAGAGGATGTAAAGCGAAACTGGGAGCGGCTAAAGATGCAGGAAAAGGGCAAAACCTCGGTGTTGGGCGGCGTGCCCGCTGGTTTGCCGGCGCTGGTAAAAGCACTCCGCATTCAAGAAAAAGCCAAAAAAATTGGATTTGAGTGGGAGCACAAAGCACAGGTTTGGAGCAAAGTGCTAGAGGAAATGGAAGAGCTGAAGGTGGCAGAGCAAAGCCAAGACCAGCAGCATATAGAAGAAGAATTTGGAGATTTAATGTTTAGTCTGGTAAATTATGCAAGGTTTTTGAATATAGATCCCGAATTGGCCTTGGAGCGCACCAACCAAAAGTTTAAAGCCAGGTTCACCAAAATGGAGGAGTTGGCCCTAAGCCGCAATAGCAATCTTGCCCACATGTCATTAGACGAAATGGACGCCGTTTGGAACGAGGTAAAAATATTAATGCAGCAATAGCGCAATGGGGTAAGCACCCCGTGCTTAAGCATACGCTTTGGCTTATTCTGGCGGCGTGGGTTTATACCCTCACCTTTATTTTCAACAATTACTGGAGCCGTTATGCCTCTTACAGCTCGGTTACTGTGTCGTTTCAAAAAGCCCTATCGGCCAAGCAAGCGCTGTTTGCCAACGTTGCCGGCGATAGTGCAGCCCTTCTGCCGCTGTTGCAGCAGCGCCAACCCCAACCAGCCTGGTTAAGCCAGGCCCAAAAGCCGTTGGATATATTTTTGTACCCTGCCAACCGCCCGCTGGCAGCCCCCGTGTTTTGGAGTACTGGGGCCGTGCTGCCCGCCCCCAGCCATGTGGATACCCTCGCCACTGGCAGCTTTGTGCGCTATGGCAATGGCGCTTACGAGTTTTTAAAGCAGCGCGTCATTATTGGCAATAAGGCCTTCATCATCATCGGCCTCATCCAGCTTGAGGAGTCCTTCTTTATTGAAAACGCCAAGTTGCGGCGCTTTTTTCCGGGGTTTAGTGGCCTCAACAATAAAATGGCACTGGTTGATACCGCCACGGCCTATCCGCTAAAAGCCCACACCGGCGGCACGCTGTGTTTTTTTCAGCCCTTGGTACCGCAGCCCATTTACGTGGTTAATGTGGCATCTACCATTGTAGAATGCCTCGCCCTTTTTTTGGTAGTTGTATTTGTCACCCGCTTTAGCAATGCTGCATTCAGGCAGTACAAAACCCCATTGTGGGGTCTGCTCGCCTTTACAGGCTGTCTATTGTTACTCCGCTTTTCGCTGTTGCAGTTTGGTGTACCCGTTAAGTTATAGGCCCTGCCATTTTTTAGCCAAAGCGGCAATCAAGGCTTGGCGCAGCTGCTCACACACGCCTTGTTGGGTTTTTGGTTGGGTTTGTTTGTAAACCACCATACTGCCGCCCTCCAGCAATGGGTGGGCCGCTCGCCACGGCGGGTTCATCCCTGGTTGGTGGTTGCCATCAGCATGGCGTTGGTAGGCTTTCAATTCCTAACGGTTCTGCTCATTCGGCGGCTGTATCTCAACGAGTCTGTTGCCTTCGACCTAACCAACTTCTTCAGCCTCGATTTTTCCACCGTATTGTCGTTCTTTATATTGTTTTTGCTGGCCGTCACGCATTTTTTGTGTACCCGTTTGCTCATGCGCAGCATTGCAGTGTTGCAGGGTGCCGGGCACCGCGGCTTGGTAGCAGTAGCCGTGGTGGGTTTAGTGGCGGTTTCCGTGTTAATCGGCAAGTCTTACGCCATTTTGCTCCTGTTTTCGCTGCTTTGGCTCTTGGTCATTTTTGTGGGGGTTACATTTTGGCCGCCTCGGTGGGGTAGGTTTTGGTTGGCCCAGTCGGTGTTGGTGGTCTGGATGTTGGTGTACGCCCTTTCGCTGGCCCTGCTGCTTGGTTTGCTATCGGGCAATAGGTTGCAAGGTCAAACCCAACAGCTGGCCCGCAGCCTGCTGCAGCAAAACGATCGCACCGCTGCCTATGCCGTGCGCATTGCGGCTGCCAATTTAAGGCGGGTGCCCTGGCAGGCCATTGCCAGCCGGTGCGCCACTTCGCCATTGGCATGCAAGCAATTGCAAGACAGCCTCATCGTTCAGTTTTTTGGCGGGTACCTCAGCCGCTACAACACCAGCCTTTTCTTGTTCGATGCCCGTGGCACATTCAAGGGTGGCACACGTACACAATCCTTCGAAAATCTCAACACCCTGCACAGCAAACAGGGTGTGCCCACGCCCTACGAGGGCCTCAATTATTTTGGCGAATCGTTTAGCCAGTTTGGCTACATCTTTAAAATGCCGTTTCTCAACCCCGCCACCAATCAGGTAGAGGGCTGGCTATTTAGCATCACCCGCACCAGTGGGCAGCAGCAGCCGCTGGCCCCCGAGCTGTTTAGGCAGTTGCAAGATTTTGCGGTTGACCTGCCCAAAGGCTACAGCTATGCCTGGTACAAAAACCGGGTGTTGGTAGATCAGTACCGCAATTACCCATTTCCCACCACCTTACCCGCCCAGGTTTCGGGTAGTATGTATCAGCAGCAAGGGTCCGGCCTTTACGCCCTTTGGCTGGGTGCAGGCAGCAGCATTACCCTAGCCATAGTGGCCCAGCGCAGCGTAGCCATTTCCTTTATCACCTTGGTGGCCTATGTGTTTGGTGCATTTTTAATATTTTACGCATTGCTGCGCGGCCTGCATTTGCTGGTACGCAGCCGCTTTTGGCAAAAATCGGCGTGGCAGGGCTTTACCATCACCCTGCAAACCCAAATTAGAGCCACCATCGTATCCATGCTGCTGGTATCATTTGTACTCATAGCCGTAGTAACCGTGTTGCTTTTTATTGGCCAGTTTCGAACCGCCAACCAAGAAAGGCTGGCCAAAACCGTGCAAAGTGTGGCCACATCCATCACCCAAAACCTGCCCAGTCAGGTCGAAGCGTTAGCCTATCCCCAGCGTGTAGAACTCCTCAAGTCTGCGGTTTTCGATGCCACCCGAAGTTTTAACCTCGATGCCAATGTGTACAACACCGCCGGTGCGCTCATGGCCACCACCCAGGAGTTCTTGTTCGACAAAGGTGTACTCAGCACCATGGCACAGCCCCAAGCATGGCACCGCCTCTCGGTAGGCAGCATCAATAGGTTTGTGGCCGCCGAAACCATTGGCGCCCTGCAATACACCAGCATCTACCAGCCCCTGCGCAGCAAAAGCGGAGCCACCATCGGCTATCTCCAGGTACCCTATTTCGCCTCCCAAAACGAGCTCAACCAAGAAATTTCCAACTTCCTCGTCATCATCATCAACATCATTGCCTTCGTTTTTTTATTGTCGGGCAGCATCGCCTATCTCATTTCCGCACGCATCACCAAAAGCTTCAATCTCATTGGCCAAAAAATGAAACAGCTTCAGCTCTCCACCACCAACGAGCGCATCGATTGGGAGCGAAACGACGAAATTGGCAATTTGGTAAAGCAGTACAACCTCATGGTAGATCAATTGGAGCAGGGTGCCCAAAAAATGGCCAAAACAGAGCGCGAAATGGCCTGGCGCGAAATGGCCCGTCAGGTAGCCCACGAAATAAAAAATCCGCTCACGCCCATGAAGCTCAGCCTGCAGTTTTTGCAAAATGCCATCAGCAGCCAGCAGCCAAATGTGGCCGACATTACCAATAAAGTCGCCGCCAACCTCGTCGAGCAAATCGATCACCTCTCCAAAATAGCCTACGATTTTTCGCAATTCGCCAATTTGGGCAATACCAAGCCCCAACCCGTTAATGTGTACGACGCACTCGATAGCGTATTGCAACTCTACAGCCTTCGCCAAATGGT
>RDXD01000082.1 GCA_004292575.1 Bacteroidota bacterium | reverse complement strand
CGACCGAGTAGTCCTCGGGGGAACCAGTACAAGTGTTGTGCTTTCAGGCACGGGTACGGCCACCATTAGAGTAAGCCGAAATTTTATTGTGAATAATGGCCACAGCATCCAAACCGAAAATGGCGCTTTATTAATTGAGGCAAACCAGCAGACTACACCCACTGCCGACTTTTTTAGTGGCGTGAACATGAATGGAGGCACGAATGGAGGTGCCATTAGGGTAACTGGTTCCGGAGCACTTACCGTAAAGGGCAGGAGCGGTAATAATACAGGCGGCAACCAATACGGCGTACGGATGGCCGACAATACCATAATACGGGGCGGTACAGGCCCTGTGGAGGTAGAGGGTATAGCAATTGGTAACGCTGCAAATGCCGGCTTTGATGGCGTTTGGTTAAGTGCCTCAGCCCAGATAACCTCAATCGGCGGAAATGTGTTGGTAAAAGGCACGGGGGGGAGTCAAGGCGCGGGTAACAACGCAGGTGTTCGGGTTATCGGCGGCGCCTTTATTACAGCAGGTGGCGCGGGTACCGTAACCGTAGAGGGCACGGGTGGCAGCGCTGGCACAAACAATTTTGGCGTAAGTGTAGAAGGTACAGGCTCGCTCATTACCGCTGCTAGCGGTGCAGTAACGGTGACAGGAACGGGCACTAACGGTGCCGCAGACATCAATATGCAGACAGGCGGTGCTATTACTTCTACTTCCACCACTACGGGCATTCTGCTTAATAGCACCACCAACGGCATAAACCCCAATACGGCTGGTACGGATGTAAGCACAACTGCTACGCAAAAGACAACTTTAGGCACTGGCTCCAAGCTAAATATTGACATTGATGGTACTACGGTTAATACCCAGTACCGGCAGCTTGCTGTTGTGGGTATCATAGATTTGAACAGCGCCACATTGACCTTTACGGGCAGTACGCATACCCCCACGGCGGGCCAAACCTTCATTATTGTGGACAATGATGGTACAGATGTCATTGAGGGCACTTTTGCCGGTTTGGTGGAAGGTGCTCTAGTTACCACCGCTCCGTTCAACAACCGCTGGGCGCGTATTTCCTACATTGGCGGCACCGGCAATGATGTGGTACTTACCGTACTCGAACCCGACTACAGCATTACCACCACCGGCAAT
>RDXD01000233.1 GCA_004292575.1 Bacteroidota bacterium | reverse complement strand
TACGGCTGATTTGGGGCTTTTGGAAGGAATTTTTGCGTTCGTTTGGTATGATACGCATACGGATACGCTCCGCTATGCGCGGGACAGCTTTGGCGTAAAACCGCTCTACAAGTACGAAGATGCACGTTTTTTGATACTGTCGTCTGAGATTCAGGGCATTTTGGGGAGTGGCTTGGTAGGCAAGGACATAGACGATTCGCAAATCTATCATTACCTTGCCTACCGCTATGCCGAGCCTACGCAGACATTTTTTAAAGGCATAGAGCCTGTCGAACCTTGCCCAAAAAAGACCTTGCCTGCCCAACATTCTGAAGCCTTGCCTGCCCTTGCCTCCGCACTTATGAAGCAGACTGTAGGCGATGTGCCGTTTGGTATTTTCCTGAGTGGAGGCGTGGATTCTACGTTGCTTTTGGCACTTTTGCAACGGCAGGGACATACAAACTTGCCTGCCTTCACGATAGCGCACCCCGCCAAAGAAGCGAGTTTTGGGACTTCAGATGCACATTTTGCGCGATTAGCTGCGAAGCAATATGGCGCGGATTTGCATACATTGGAGGTGGATTCGAGTGCGCTTGAAGCCTTGCCTGCCTTCATAGACCGCATAGACCAACCGATAGCTGATGGCGCGTATTGGCTTACGGAGATGCTCTCGGCAGAGGCGCGAAAATCTGTAAAATTCGTTTTCTCTGGGGCAGGTGCAGACGAACTTTTTAGTGGGTACAATAGGCACAAGGCATACCACTTCTACCAACGATATTATGGGCTTTTGATGTTGGGTTATCCTTTTTTGAAGGTTTTGGGGAAGGTTTTGCCTACGGGTTTTGCGCACCCTTACCGCCAGTATTTTAGGCTGATAAAGAAGTTTGGGCAAGACCTTTCGCTTAGTCCTGAAAAGACGTGGCAGAATTTTATACGGCTTTCTGCCTTGCCTGCCCCGCCCGTAGGCAAGGGTATGACAGGGATTTTGCACGACCAGCTGTACTATCTTCAGCATGATGTCTTGGCACTTACAGACCGCGCAAGTATGCTTCACGCGCTTGAGGTGCGTGTGCCATACCTTGATGCGGAAGTAGTAAATTATGCACAAAATATCCCCCTTGCCTACCAACTGAAGCATGGCAAAAAGTGGATTTTAAAGAAAATACTTTCGGATTTGGGAGGCAAGGTTTATACTACAAGGCGCAAAGAAGGCTTTGGTGTACCGATAGGCGCGTGGCTACGTGCGCCTGTAGGCAAGGTATATGTCGATATTTTGCAAAATCCAAAAAGCATACTTTCCCATTACTTGCCTGCCCGCTATATCCAAACGCTTGTAAAACAACATCTTAGCTATCAAACTGATGCGACTGCGGAGCTTTGGGCATTGCTGGTGCTGGAGATGTGGCTACAGAGGCAGACTTGATTTAATCTCCCATTACCCAAGTACGTGCCTCTTCTGCATCTATGAAAGTACGCAAATTGAAACCACTTATTTTGCGCACTGCCGCTGCGATATATTCTCCACCTATTTTGGTAAAAAGGTTATTGGATAAAATGATAGATACACGCATATTGTCCTGAAAAACTTTGCGCATACGTGGTAGCCAATTCGTAACCAACCACGCCTTTGATTCCATGCTGGATTTTTGCATGGTGGCTTGATTTACCAAAAGTCGGCTGGCATTGTGTTGCAAAGCCAAATCGCCTGTAGCATTAAAAACAGTCTTGTAATCTTCTTTGCTAATCTCTCCCAAGAGTTCAAGATAAATCAAATCAGCCGAAGCCTCATAGCTGATACGTCCAAAAGGCTGTTCATATAATATTTCCATAGAGTTCTAAAATTTTATGGTACAAAAATAATATTTTATAGTACAAAAACAATGCAAATTTAAAAATAACAAAATATTATTTATAAATTAGTTAATTAGTTCCACTTTGGGGCTGTCATGTGGTATTTATAAGTACAGACTTTATCCCAAAATCCTAATTTTATGAAATATTTATTTTCGTGGCTCTTGGTATGCCTTGCCTTGCCTACCCACGCCCAAAATGCCCAAGTTTTTGCAAAAAGCGACTTGCCTACCTTTTATGTGAACTGTACGCAAGAAATGTTTTTTATTTTGCCCGAAAAGCTGGCAGGCAAGTCTTGGACTTACAGTTCCGACAATGGCACAGTAAAACTCCAAACACACCGCGCGGACTTCGATATCCTGCAAATCGTACCCTACAAGGCAGGCAAGGGCATCATCACTGCCACTTCAGGCACTACGACTGAAACGGCAGTTTTTGAGGTCGTGAAAATACCTTCGCCTGTAGCTATTTTGGCGGATTCTTTGGGGAGGGAGGTAAATATTATGAACCCACTCAGCATCAGCAAAGTAAAACAAGTCATCTTGCAACCTGACCCTTTCTTTGCTAAAGTCCTGCCAAATGAAGCCAAATATGAAGTAGAATCTATATCTGCTACAGTATTCAGAGGAGGAAAATCGGTGGGTAATTTGCAAAATAGAAATCAGTATTTTCAGTTCGAAACCTTGAAAGATGCTGACGGCAAAAAAAATATCATCACTCCAGGTGATGCCGTTCAGGTTACGGTAGCAAACGTAAAACGCCTTACACCACAAGGTACAAGGGAAAGTGTTTATATCAAACAACCTTATATGGCTTTTTTTGTGAAAGAGTAGTTTTTTAATTTTCAAACCCGCAAGGTTTTTAAAACCTTGCGGGTTTTGTTACGCATACTCCCACGCGCTTTTATGCGCGCCTATTCCCTCCACGTAGGCAAGGAAGGCTTGATAAAAAGGGTGCAAAGCGAGCGTAGCACTGTCGCCTATGACTACCAGTTTTTGTTTGGCGCGTGTGAGTGCGA
The DNA here is from genome assembly GCA_004292575.1 of Bacteroidota bacterium. Lineage (GTDB taxonomy): Bacteria > Bacteroidota > Bacteroidia > Chitinophagales > Chitinophagaceae > Phnomibacter. The sequence goes on along the minus strand of RDXD01000233.1, from coordinate 1,814 downwards.
CATTCATACGGCGTGTATCACTCAAAAAGCCTATTTCGCCTTCGTCATTGCTTCGGACGAGCGAAATATAAATCACTTCGCACTCCTGCCCCTGAAAACCATCTACAGAACTTATGCGCATATTGGGCAGGCAAGTTTTCAATTCACTGTCCTCTTTCACAAGACTTTCCACATAGCTTACCTGCGCACTGTAGGGTGATATGATGCCTATGTGCCACATTTTTTCGTGGGCTGGTTTTGAGCCTACCAACTCTGTGAGGTGCTTTATCAACAAACTTGCTTCTTCTGGATTGAACTTACTGGTGGATTCTTTGAGCATTTTTTCGTCAAAACTACACCCTGCCGTATCTATGAACTCTATCGGGGGCGACTGCGCTCCCTCCCAAATAGCCAACGTGCGGTCTGCCACTGAAGCGTGGGCTTTCAGCTTTCCTGCATAAAATTGTTGATTAGAAAACCCCATGATTTGGGTGTGCATACGGTATTGCACCTCCAGCATAGTCGCGCTTTGTGGATAGAGATTTATCATCTTTTCCATCAAAGTTTTGCCCAATCCTTCTTTTAGGGCTTGAGAAGATTTTACGGTGGGTGGGAGCTGACAATGGTCGCCTGCCAGCACTACGCGGTGGGCTTTGGCTATAGGTATCCACGTGGCGGGTTCAAGGGCTTGTGCCGCTTCGTCTATGAATACAGTAGAAAAAACGCGCTTTTTGATGTATCTATTCACGCTTCCTACGAGCGTGGCAGTGATGACTTGGGCATTTTGCAATAAATTTTCTACAATGTATTTCTCGATATTGCTTGCTTCGTCCAACATTTTGTGGGCTTCTGCAAAAAGGAGTTTTCGCTGTTCGCGCTCATCTTTGCCAAAATTTCGCTTGTATTTGTGCGCCATTTTGCGGAAGTCGTCCGCGCTTTTGCGGATTTTGCGGAGTTGCTTGTATTCTTGGTGCTGGAGGATTTGGGCATCGAGGCTATAGTCTTGGACACTTTCCTCTATGCGGGCGGGATTGCCTATCCGCAAAACACTCAGTCCTGCTTGAGCAAGTTTTTGAGTCAATAAATCTACGGCTGTATTGCTGGGCGCGACTACCAAAACCTGTTTTTCGGACTGTAAAGTGATTCGAATAGCCTCTACGAGTGTAGTGGTTTTGCCTGTGCCTGGCGGTCCGTGTATGATGGCTACATCTTCAGCCGAAAGAATATGCTGAATGGCTTTATTTTGCGAATCGTTGAGTTTGGGCAAACTTACCTGCCCCACTTCGGGCTTGAAAGTGGGTTGTTTTTCGCCTGTGAGTACCGCGCGTAAGCGTGCAGTGGGTTCTTTTTCGGCTTTTCTCACAAAGTCTATCGCCTCTTGCATCTCTTTGTAGCTGGCAGTATCAAAGAGCCAATCTACGCCAAGTTGTCGCTCGTCTATCCAGTCGGGTGTTTCGCGGGTAGGCAAGGCAATGCGCATATTGTTGCGAAAAAGCGCGACTATCACGCCATTGATAGATTCATTTGCCTTGCCTGCCTGCGCGGTATTATGAAAAAGAGCCACCGAATCGCCCACTTGGAATCTGTGCGGTTCGTCTATCTGCGTGGTACGTTCTATGCTGATGTGCAGTTGCTCGCCTGTGCCTATCTCTATGTGCGATACGTGGATAGGATACCACGCAAAGCCCTGTTTTTTGCGTTCGTGAAGGGGCGTTTGGGTAACTTTCTTTTCAAATTGCACCAATTCCTCCTCCCACTCTATTTTGAGTAGGCGCGTGATATTTTCGAAGTAGTCCATAGATTAGGATATTATATAACATTTCTTGTTTTTTATG
>RDXD01000232.1 GCA_004292575.1 Bacteroidota bacterium | reverse complement strand
GATACGGTAGAAGCCAAAATCAGCAATATTGACAAAGCAACTTTCGATTTTTGGCGCACCTGGGAGGCCAGCCAGGACAACAATGGCAATCCTTTTGGCACACCGGTAAAAGTGATTGGAAATGTAAGCAACGGGGCGCTGGGCTATTTTGGTGGCTATTCCAGCATGGTTAGGCGCATTGTTATCCCCAAGTAATTTTGGGGGGTCAAACCCTTGATGCGCCTATCCGTTCGTTTGCAAGGCAACGGTTGGTTGTACTTACCACCATGGTGGCGAGTTGTTAAACAACGGGTTACGTGCCGAAGTGCGTAAAGCGCTTTAATCCAAAACCAGCAATTTTTTCAGCGCATTTGCGATACTTTTGCCCTCCGCGTAAAGAAACCTTTTACGCTTCATCACAAAAATGGAACACATACATTGTTTAATTATTGGTAGTGGCCCTGCTGGCTATACCGCTGCTATTTATGCTGCCCGAGCAGGCCTCAACCCAGTGCTGTACCAAGGTATTCAGCCCGGCGGACAGCTTACCATTACTACGGAAGTAGAAAATTATCCGGGCTATGCCGATGGGGTGCAAGGGCCGGAAATGATGGTACATTTTGAAAAACAGGCCGCTCGAATGGGTACCGACATCAGGTATGGCATTGTAACCGCGGTTGATTTTAGCCAACTGCCGCACAAAGTGCAGGTGGACCAAGAAACCTGGCTAACAGCCGACGCCGTAATAATTAGCACCGGAGCAAGCGCCAAATGGCTTGGCTTGCACAGCGAAGAGCGGCTTAATGGACACGGCGTGAGTGCCTGTGCCGTGTGCGACGGATTCTTTTTTAAAGGAAAAGAGGTGGCCATTGTGGGTGCTGGCGACACAGCCTGCGAAGAAGCGTTGTATTTGAGCAAGATATGCAGCCACGTACACATGCTGGTGCGCAAAGGGCAAGATGCCATGCGGGCCAGTAAGGTGATGCAAGACCGCGTAAAAGCAAATGCCAAAATAACCATTTACTGGAATACCGAAACCGTGGAAGTGCTTGGCGATAAAAAGGTAGAAGGCGTGGCTATGCGCAACCTGATTACGGGGGCCGAGCAACGCATAGATGTAAGTGCCTTTTTTGTAGCCATAGGCCACGAACCCAACAGTGCCATTTTTAAGCCATACCTGGATATGGACGACGCAGGCTACCTGCTTACCATACCGGGCAGCAGCAAAACAAACATACCCGGCGTATTTGCCTCTGGCGATGTGCAAGATAAAATATATAGGCAGGCCGTAACCGCGGCAGGCAGCGGCTGCATGGCAGCACTGGATGCCGAACGGTATTTGGGTGCATTAGCACACTAAAGGCCCGGCAAGCACTTGGCTAAATGCATGAGCAAATGCGTGGTTGCAGCAATGGAACACACCGCTTGCGTGTACACTAGATTTGGCAGCGCCTAGTGGCAAAGGCTATGTGATTGATGGTTTAGGGCAGAAAAACACGCCTAACTGACGTTCAGCTGTGTGAAAAATAGTAGCTGACATTGGTGAATTTGAATGCGGGCAAATGACGGGCGGAGGACACGGGGCAAGAAACTTGCCTGCGGTTGAAATAAACGCAGGGCAGAAAAGGTAAATGGCAGGGCAGGTTAGCTGACCAAAGATGCTGGTAGAAAGAGGGATGCAGTAGAGTTGCAACTTTGGCGCCGCGGACTATGCCGCTTATGTACCCAATTGGCCCAGTAAAGCCATCAAAGGCAATTTTGCACGCCACAAGAAATTAAATTTGCCATAGCAAGGTTTCGAAATTTTGAACAATTGACGAGTAGTATTATTCATCTTTAAAAAATACATGTATGCCCAGTTTTGATATTGCTTCAAAAGTTGACGTTCAAGTGCTAGACAATGCCGTGAACGTAACCAGTAAAGAAGTGCTTAACCGCTTTGATTTTAAAGGCAGCCACGTAGTAATTGATTTGGACAAAAAAGGCTTTTTGCTAAAGCTAGAAGCCGACAGCGATATGAAAATGCAGCAAATTATTGACGTATTGGTGAGCCGCAGCATAAAACAGGGTTTAGATGGCAACGTTTACGACCAGAGCAAAGAAGGATACCAAAGCGGCAAAGTGTGGAAAAAAGAAGTAACCGTGCGCAACGGCTTAAAACAGGAAGATGCAAAAAAGATTGTGAAGCTCATCAAAGACAAAAACTTTAAGGTGCAGGCGGCCATCATGGACGACATTATAAGGGTAACTGGCAAAAAAATTGATGATTTGCAAGAAGTAATTTCGGCTTGCCGTTCAGCAGACTTTGGCATACCGCTACAGTTCATTAACATGAAAAGCTAAGTTTTTAGCACACCCATAAGTACTAAAAGCAAAATGTTCTAAAAAAAGTTGCACACAATTGCCCTAGTGCCTACATTTGCAGCCCAATAAAAAGTGCCCGGTTGCAGTCGGGCCGTAAAACAGACAACACATGAAAAAAGATATCCATCCTAAGCAGTACCGTTTTGTGGTTTTTAAAGACATGAGCAACGGCGAATCCTTTTTAAGCCGCAGCACTGCACGCAGCAGTGAAACCATAAAATTCGAAGACGGTAACGAATATCCGCTTATTAAGTTGGAGATTTCGAACACCAGCCACCCGTTTTATACCGGTAAGAACATTAGGGTTGATACTGCTGGCCGCATCGATAAGTTTAACAAGCGCTACGCTAAGAAAGCATAATTAGCAGTTTTTAGATAATTGTTTCCCCCAGTACTGCCGTACTGGGGGATTTTTTTTGATAACCCGGCAAATGGCACCAATTTTACCCGCATGATAGTGCTATACGATACGCCTTTGTCGCGGGTTAACCTGTACCCTTTTACACTTACCCGCCCACTAGCAGCACTGTATATGGGCACAGGCACCTTGCTTAACTGGTGGCAAAGCCTTAGCCCGCTGCCAGTAGGCGTGCTAGGGGCGCCATACCTAGCCTGCGCAGCGCTGCCGCAACTTCCTCATTACTACTGCATTAACGCCAGCTACCTCCCCTCCACAGTGCTGCTGCAACAGGTATTGGCTTTGCTTCCCGGAGAGCAAATTGTGGGCAGCCATGGTGTGGTAGCCTATTGCACCCGGCAAATGCCAGCATACAATACAGTACCCGAGCTGGCTACTAGTGCCACCACCTATGATGGCCTTTGCCTGCAACATGCCAGCCAACTGTTTTTATACAACCAAAAGGCCCTACAGCAGCAAATGGCGCTGCAAGCACCCTACCAAAATGCAGCAATAAACAACTTTACGCAAGTAATTTGCCCCGAAAACCTGTTTTTGGACACCGGTGCACAACTAACAGCCTGCGTTATAAATGCAACCAATGGCCCCGTGCACATTGGCAAAAACGCAATAATAATGGAGGGAGCGCTGCTGCACGGACCCATAAGCATAGGCGAAGGCGCTGTGGTAAAAATGGGTGCCAAAATATACCCCGGCACCAGCATTGGACCCTACTGCGTGGCGGGTGGCGAAATAAAAAACAGCATATTAATGCCCTTTAGCAACAAAGCCCACGATGGCTACCTCGGCGATAGTGTAATAGGCAGTTGGTGCAATTTGGGGGCTGGCACCAGCAACAGCAATGTTAAAAATAATGCGGGTATGGTGAGCATGTGGCACCATGGGCTGCAAACCATGGTTGATGTAGGACAAAAAGCAGGTTTATTGCTGGGCGACTATAGCCGCGCTGCCATAAACACGGCTTTCAATACCGGTACCACTGTGGGTGTGTGCTGCAATATATTTGGCCTGCAGCAACCACCCCAACACCTACCCTCTTTTACTTGGGGCCATGTGCCCTACCAGTTTCATAAAGCGTTGGAACACGTTAACAATTGGATGCTACTCAAAAACCACCAATTGCAACACACCGAGGCAATGGTATTGCGGCATATATTTGACCCATCAAATAGCTCTGCAGAAATAGCCTAACAAATCCCACTCCAATAGAAAATGAAAAAATACGAATACAAAAACCTGGAAATCGATATCAGATCTTACTACGACCAAAAGTTGAAAAACATACGGTTAGACGAAAAATTTAACGACCTTGGTAGAGAAGGATGGGAACTGGCCGCTGCTGTGGAATACAACAGTGGTGGATATTTAAAATGCATTATTTATACCTTTAAACGCGAAAAAATATGAGCCTGCAACTGGCCGCCGCCAACTGGAAAATGAACTGTACTTGGCAACAAGCAGAAAAACTTTTGAACGAATTGCTGGCAGCTGCACCAACTGTTACCGATAACCAGGCTGTTGTGTTGGCGGTACCATTTCCATACCTACAAATGGCCAAAGCGGCGCTAAAAGGCCAAGAGAAATGGTTTGTGGCAGCGCAAAACTGTAGCCATAAAAAAAGTGGTGCTTACACGGGCGAAACTTCTTTGGAAATGCTGCAAAGCATGGGCATAACGCATGTCATCATTGGCCATAGCGAGCGTCGCGAATATTTTGATGAAGGGAATGCGCTGTTGGCCGAAAAATTGAATTTGGCACTAGCGTATGGCATTACACCCATTTTCTGCTGTGGCGAACCGCTAACCATAAGAGAAGCGGGTAGCGAAAACGCCTTTGTATCGCTGCAATTAGAAGAAAGCCTGTTTCACTTACCGGCAGATGCCGTAGCCAAAGTGGTAATTGCGTACGAAC
>RDXD01000231.1 GCA_004292575.1 Bacteroidota bacterium | reverse complement strand
AGCGGGCAGTGTAACGAAATGATGTCGCTCTCGGCAAACAGTGTGCCCAAATCGACATATTGCACCCCCATTTGTTGCATTTGCACGTTGGCTACCACATCAAAGGCTAAAACGCGGCAGCCAAAACCCAGCATAATGCGGCAAAACGCCTGGCCAATATTGCCGGTTCCCACCACGCCTACTGTTTTGCCATACACATCAAAACCCATTAAACCGTTGAGCGCAAAGTTTTGCTCCCGCACCCGGTTGTACGCTTTATGGGTCTTTCTGTTAAGCGTCATTAGCAAGGCCACAGCATGTTCTGCTACCGCCTGTGGCGAGTATGCAGGCACCCGCACAACTGCAATACCGTGGTTGGCCACGGCCACTGCATCAATATTGTTGTAACCGGCGCAGCGAAGGGCCACCAACGTTACACCTTGGCGCGCCAAAATTTCAACCACTTCGGCATTGCATCCATCATTTACAAAAATGCATACCACGCCGCCATTTACCGTAGCAGCCGTAGCCGGGCTTAGCGCATGGGTGTGAAAAACCAAAGTGTACCCAAACTGCTTGTTGGCGGCAGTAAAAAACGCTTTGTCGTAAGGTTGTGTGCTAAAAAAAGTAATGGTCATGAGTCTTTAAAATTTGTAAGTGCAATGTTAACACGAAGCCTTGGTAAACTTCGTGTTTGCAGATGTTGTATTTTTCGCACCTGTATGAAGCGTTTGTTGATTCTGATAAAGCTAATAACCATTGTGCCTGCTATGGCCCTGGCACAAAACCAAAACTACTGGCAGCAGCAGGTTGATTACAACATTGCTGTTACCCTTAATGATGTGGATAACACCTTGGAGGGTAAGGTGAACATGTTGTACACCAACAAATCGCCCGATACGCTGCGTTTTATTTGGATACACCTTTGGCCAAACGCTTATAAAAACGACAAAACCGCCTACAGCGAGCAAAAGCTGCAAATGAAACAAACTGATTTTTATTTCAGTAATGCCAAGCAGCGAGGCTACATCAACAGACTAAACTTTACCGTAAACGGTCAGCTGGCGCGCATGGAAGACCACCCCGAGCACATAGATGCGGCCAAGGTATGGCTACCACAGCCCCTAGCACCCGGACAACAAGCCGCCATAAGCACCCCTTTCTTTGTAAAGCTCCCCTATAAGTTTTCGCGGGGGGGCTATGCCGAACAAAACTACAGTTGCACCCAATGGTTCCCCAAAGCAGCAGTGTACGATGCCACCGGTTGGCATGTGATGCCCTATTTGGAGTGGGGCGAGTACTACAGCAATTTTGGCAATTACACGGTAAGCATTACACTACCAGCCAACTATGCTGTGGCGGCCACGGGCGTTTTGCAAGATGAAACCGAGCGTGAGTGGCTAAAAAACCGTTCCCAAAAAATTGTGGTTGCAGCATTGCCCACAGCAAAGCGCAACATTTACGTTAAACAAAAGCTACCGCGTTTTCCACCGTCGGCGGCGCAAACCAAAACCCTATTGTACCAGGCCCAGCAGGTGGTTGATTTTGCTTGGTTTGCCGATAAGCGGTTTATGGTAAAATACGATACCATGCAGCTGGGCAACAAAAGCATCGACGTTTGGAATTTCATACTCCCCGATTACGAAAAAATGTGGGCGCAAAGCATGGCCTACAGCAAGCGTGCCATTGGCTTTTACAGCCAGGCTCTAGGCCAATATCCATACCCACAAGTAACGGTGGTATGCGACGAAACCAGCAGCGATGATGGCATGGAGTACCCCATGATCACCAGCCTAAACACGGTAAACGGCACCCAACAAGACCATGACATCTTAATATCACATGAAATAGGTCACAACTGGCTTATGGGCGTACTGGCCACCAACGAACGCGATTTTCCATGGATGGACGAAGGCATAAACACCTATTTTGAAAGACGCTACCAGCAGCAATTTTATGGTGAAAACAACAGCGCCAACACCCGCGGGCTGGCAAAAAAGCTACCATCGCCCACGCAAACCGGTGCATTTATGCTAAGCCGACTCATTAATAACCACAAAGACCAACCCATAAATACCACTTCTGAAAAATTTTCCTACGATAGCTACTACCTCGTATCGTATTACAAAGCGGCATTTTGGCTCGAAAAAATGGAGCAGGAGCTGGGTGCACCCACCATGGAACGCATCATGAAAACCTACTATGACCAGTGGCAATTTAAGCACCCTACCCCGTATGACTTTAAGGCAGTGGCCGAAAAGGTAAGTGGCAAAAACCTCGATACCACATTTCTACTGTTACAGCAAACCGGAAATCTTAATAAGCCACTACCCACATCAACTAAAGTTACCGGTTTATTTAACTTTAACCACACTGACAAATACCGCTACATAAGCCTAGCGCCAGCCGCAGGCGCCAACCAATACGATGGTTTGCAACTGGGGCTATTGGTACACAACCGCAACCTGCCCAGCCGGCCGTTTGAGTTTGTGGCGGCACCGCTCTTTGCCACCAACAGCAAACAGCTAACCGGCTATGCCCACGCCGCCTACCATGTGTGGAGCGGAGACAAGCGTAGAAAAACCACTTTTTCGGCGCAAGCGGCACGGTTCAACTTTAATGAGGGGCGCACCGTGGACAACCAAAAGGTGTTTGCGGCATTTACCAAACTGGTACCGGGTGTTACAGTAGCTTTTCAACCCAAAGAAGCCCATAGTACCCTACAGCGAACAGCTAACTTGAGGCTGTATGTTATAAACGAACAAAGGATGTCACAAGCCCTAAACCCTGCAGACTCTCTTTTTTACGACTTTAACAACGGCAGCACCACTACGGTAATACCGCAGCTTACCATGGCTTGGGAAAACACCCGGCAGCTTTACCCATGGCGCGTACAGGTGGGCGTGCAACAGATAAAGCAACTTATGCGCACTACGGTAGAAGCCCGATACTTTTTAAACTTCAATGCAAGGGATGAGGGCGTGGCCATACGGGTATTTGCAGGCAAAATACTTTACACCCAAGAAAAAACGACTGCCCTACGCAATAGCTTAAGCCGCTATCACTTTACCATGTATGCGCCCAATGGTGCACAAGATTATACGTATAGCGCCCCTTTTTACGAACGTAGCCAAAACACCAATTTAGCGGGAAGGCAAATTGCCCCCAGAGATGGTGGCTTTAAATACAGAAGCGATTACAGCAGCGTACAGCCAGGCCTTAAAACCAATGGTATTGACTATTTTGACAACTGGCTGGCTAGCGTAAACTTTACCTTGGATGTACCTGCCGCATGGAATCCGCTCATGCAGCTTCCCGCACAAATTCCCGTGAAAGTGTTTGCCGATATAGGCACCTCAGCATCTCCCTGGCAAATAGGCAGCAACCAAAACAAATTTCTGTACAGCGCAGGTTTACAAGTTACCATCCTTAGGGCCATTAATATTTACTATCCTTTGCTACAGAGCAAAGCATTTAATGAACCCAATAGTGTAAACGACCCCAACCGCGCCGGCGGTCCCAGCTGGTGGCAAAAACGCCTCACCTTTAGCATAGACTTAGGCGCGCTTAAAACCAATCGCATAGCGGGTATTCCTGCGTTTGATTAGCCTCTTTCAGATGCGATACTGCAAAAAAAGCCGCCCCCTCAGTGTAGAGGGGGCGGCATATTTTATATGTACAATTAACTAAGCTAGTTTTTCCACTTGCATGTAGCTAAGCTCTACGGGCGTACTGCGACCAAAGATTTTAACAATTACCTTCAGTTTCTTCTTTTCGTTATTTACCTCTTCAATTACGCCGTTGAAGTCGTTAAAAGCACCATCAATAATTTTAATGGTTTCGCCAATAATGAACGGCTCACTCATGGTCATACCACCCTGCTCGCCCATTTCGTCCATTTTACCCAGCATCTTGTTTACCTCCGCCTTACGCAGCGAAATGATGCGGCCTTTGGAACCTTTTCCATCGGTGAGGAAGTGCATGATGTTCGTAATACCGCTGATGTGCTGTATCATTTCTTCGTGCAGCTTGCCATCTACCACTTCCATAAATACATAGCCGGGGTAAAAATTCTTTTCGCGCATTACCTTCTTCCCGTTCTGTACTTTGTAAACCTTGTCCATGGGCAGAAATACCTGCACAATCAAGTCGGTCCAGCGCTGTCTGATAATGTCTTTATCGAGGTACTCCTTTACCGAACGCTCTTTTCCACTAACCACACGCAACACATACCATTTGGTATCTGGGGCTACTACCGCAGGCGCTTCAATAATGCTATTTTCTTCCATTATTTAAAAAATGAATAAATCAACTTCAATAAATTTTGTGAGGCTAAGTCCATAACGCCTACCATGGCAGTGATAACCACGGTAGCACCAAGCACTATTACGGTACTTTGCTGCAACTGGCCCCAAGTAGGCCAAGTTACTTTCTCGGTCATTTCTTGCCAACTTTCGCTGATATAGCTTGAAATTTTATTCATGTGTGTAGGGTATAAATGTCTGAGAAGCACGTTTCTGTAGTTGCCGCCCAGTTGTTATACCAAACAGCACACCTATTTAATTCATCATAAAAACAATTGCTAATTAGCCTAAGGAGCTAATGCGCAATTGCCTTTACCAGCACGGGCACAAGGACTCGAACCCTGATCAACGGTTTTGGAGACCGCTATTCTACCATTGAACTATGCCCGT
>RDXD01000387.1 GCA_004292575.1 Bacteroidota bacterium | reverse complement strand
CCTCACGTACAGCTACTACAACAACAGCAACCAACTAAGGGCCGTAGCCGATGCCGTAACCGCACCCACCAATTTGGGCGATTTTACCGATGGCAACACCACCGCTACCGATTATGTTTACGGCGCCAATGGCAATTTAAGAGGCGACCTCAACAAAGCCATCTCGCTTATCAATTACAATCACCTTAACCTGCCATTTAGTATAACCGTAACCGCCAAGGGTACCATTGCCTACACCTACGCCTGTCCCGCGCATGCGGGGATGCCGCCGGCCCAAGGGCACCATTGCCTACACCTACGATGCCGCCGGCACCAAACTCAGAAAAACCGTAACCGAAGGCGCAACCGTAACCACCACCCTTTACCTCGGTGTCAGCATCTACGAGCAAACATGCAACACCCCACTTGCCCTGCAATTTATAGCTCGCGGAAAAAGCCGCTTTAGACCCCTGCCACCACAGCGGGCTGGGCAGCGGATTATATGCTGAAAGATCATTTGGTGAATCCCGCATGGGCCTAGCGTGTGGACACATTTTTCATGATTTGCCATCCTTTTGTATTTCGGGTTTTGCTTTTCAATGTCCAAGTGCACATGGTTTGGTTGATTTTTTTCAATGATTCAGCAGCTATGTTTTTGTTTGAATAACTGATGTAGTCGGTACACCTACGCTGCACCGCGCCACGCTTCTGCATTGTCATTTTATAATATCCCAGAAGTATGTCCACAAAAATGGCTTTTGGATGAGATCTTGCTTTCGGCGAGAAACTACATGCCTACTGATCTTCGCCCACGGCCAACCAGCTTATGCGGTCATTCTGCGCATTTACGAAAGCCGTACCCCATCTTTGCAGCAAATCATCTCACCATGTCCCAAATCGTAAATGTAGCCGTAGTGGGCTTTGGCATGAGTGCCACCGTGTTTCACCTGCCATTTTTGAGTACTCTGCCCGGTTTTAGGGTAGCGGCCATTGTGCAGCGGCGCGGCCACGAGGCTGCGGCGGCATTTCCCGAGGCAATCATTTATACTCAATTTGATGATGTGCTCTCAAATCCTGATATCCACTTGGTGGTTGTGACCACACCCAACAGCACCCACTTTCCGTTTGCAAAGGCGGCGCTGTTGGCCGGCAAGCATGTGGTGGTAGAAAAGCCGTTTACCAATACCAGTGCCGAGGCGGCCGAGTTGGTTGCGTTAGCGCAGCAGAAGGGCTTGGTGCTTAGTGTATATCACAACCGCCGCTACGTCAGCGATTTTTTTACCATAAAAGCCCTAATTGCACAAGGTGTTTTGGGTGCCGTACACGAGTACGAGTGCCATTTTGATAGGTACAGGCCCGAGCCGCGCAACTATGCCCATTGGCGCGAAGAATCATCGGATATTGGCGGCGGCGTGCTGTACGATTTGGGCAGTCATCTTATTGACCAGGCCCTTTGCCTCTTTGGTTTGCCCCAAAACATTACCGCCCACCTTAAAATTCAACGCCCCTTTGGTCTGGCTGACGATTACTTTGACCTTAGGCTAGATTTTGATGGCACTACGGCCATTTTAAAAAGCAGCATGCTGGTACTCGAAATGGGACCCCGCTACATGGTGCATGGCCATTTGGGCTCATTCATCAAACACGGCGACGATCCGCAAGAGGCCGATTTAAAGTTAGGCAAATTGCCCACGGCACCGCACTGGGGCGTAGAACCCGAACACATGGCGGGGTTGCTGCATACCACGGTTAGTGGGACTGCGGTAAAAGAAAGCTACCCATCGCTACCAGGCAACTTTGGCTTGTATTACGAGCGGCTACTAAAAACGCTACTGACCGGTGCGCCACTCCACGAAAAACCCGAACACGGCTACAATGTGGTGCGTATAATTGAATTGGCCCGTCAAAGCCATGCCGAAAAGCGAACCATAGCCTGCACCAATTTGCTTAGCGTACCCTATTTGTAATGTTTTACACCCGGTAGTGGTCGCCGCGCCAGTCAACAATGGCTTTCTTGATGTCGTCGGCTTTTAACTGCTCGTTAGCGGCGCGTTGACTAAGTGCCGGAAACTCCGCATCGCTGGCAAACCGTAGGGCAATTATTTGGCCCATCCGTAGTGTGCTGGGCAGGGCTTTTCCGGTTAGCACATAATGCCTAAAATTTTCTTCGGCCCGTATGGCGCGGTCTTGGGCCTTTAAGGCAAACGAGCGCACATACCAGCTTATGAGTACTGCTATTAAAAACACCAGCATTAGTAGTGCTGCACTGTAGTGGTTGGAAGCTTCGGCACGGGCCAGGTTCACCCCTGAGCCAATGAGGCCCAACAAAATAAGCGGGAGGGTTACATAATGGAAGCCGGGCACCAGCCGTCGGTGTGTTTTATAATCTTGTGGAGTCATCATTAATAGTGTTTTAAAGGCATTCTAGAAAAAAGTCAACTCAAATATGAAGTGCAAGTTACCAAAAAACGGAGCAGAGGGTGGTTAAATGTCCATTTTCTATTTAAGTCCATTGAGCACTGCAAACATTTTGCTTACCAATGCACTGGTGGATCCGTTGTAGTTATTCACCATCAGCACCACCACATATTTACCATGGTAGCCGGCAAAGCACTTGGTGCGGTGTATGGTGCCGCTTTTAATGGTCATGCCATTGTAAACTGGGAAACTGTGATAAAAGCCCGAGAACCAGGGTCTGGTGCGGGCGTAGTTGAGTGCAGTGGCCATGGCCAGGGGTGCAATGCGGTTGTTGCCACTTAGCCCACTGCCATCGGTAAGGTGTAAGGCGCGCTTGTCTATGCCCATGGCTGCATAGAAACTGTCCACCCATTTTAAGCCTGCGTCGTTGCTGCCGAAGCCCATTGTTTTTTGGCCAATGGTGCGCAGCAGTGCTTCCCCATACAGGTTAATGCTTTTTTTCATAAACCAATAAATTAGGCTGTCGAGTGGCGGCGAATCGTGGGTATAAAAAGGCTGACCCAACACCGGTACTGCTTGCTGGTTAGCGGAAAATTGCAGTGGTGTCAAAAGCCTGGCACTGTCGGGCATGGTGACGCCTGCGGTTGCCAATTGCTGTTTTAGGTCGGCCAGCAAACCCGCGTCGGGTGCGGTGCTGGCACCCGATACGCTAAAGCCTGTAGATTGCGGCTCAAGTTTCCCCTGTATCAACGCTGTGTTGCCGTAAGGTGCCGCAAATATGACGGAGCCATCGCCTGTGCCGGCAGAGCCTGCCACCACTTGGTTTATGGTGTTTTTTGCGCTTGGTGCCGCTGTGTTGCGGCTTATCTGGGCCTTTGTGCCGGGGTTCTTGGTGTCAAAAAACAGGTCGTATTGGTTTTCTTTCCAGTTTAGCCCAAAGGCCCCTGCGCCGTAGTAGTTACCCATATCGCTCCAAGTCCACGCGTCGGGTAGGGGGTTAAGGTCAAAATGGCTTTCGGCAGCCACCAGCGCACCACTAATATGGCTTAGGCCTAGTTTTTTTACCGCGGCTGCCCAAGCTGCTAATACCACATCGGGCTTCGTGCCACCGTACCGGGGGCTGCCAAGGCTGGGGTCACCGCTGCCGGCCACCAACAAATCACCCACTAAGGTATCGCCCTTCAGTTGGCCCTCGTAACCTAAGCGGGTGCCGTATCTAAACTGTTTGCCCAGCGCTTCGTAGGCGGCTATGCTGGTGAGTACTTTTTGCGTGCTGGCGGGTGTGAGGCCCATTTTAGCATTGCGCTCAAACAAAATGGCACCTGTGGCAGTATCTAAAACGCACATGCCGGCAATGCCATATTGCAGCTGGCTATCATTTTCGAAGCTGCTCCAAAGTGCGTTCAGCTTTTTTGTAGGCTGGCCCCAGGCAGTTTGGCAAAAAAACACGGCGAGACAAACACCCAGTTTGGTAGTAAATTGCATGGCTCCAAAACTAATTGATTATTATTAATGGCCGCCGGTGGAAACGATGTGGTGTTGAATTTGCCCAAAACGGTGCTGAATCAGGGGCTTGCGTTGCTGGTTTTTAGTAACTTGCACCAGCATTTGAAGCGTTTTTCGTATTGGGCGGTGTTCGATAAAGCGCTATTGGAGTGACAAATACAAAAGTTAAGCTATGGAAAACCTAGTTGAAGAACCGGCGGTAAAATACAATTGGACTTCGGCCAACGACTATTTGGAATTTGACATGGGAGCCGACGAGCGACACGAATATTTTGATGGTGAAATTGTGAAAATGCAAGGTGCGTCATTACAGCACGAAGATGTAGTAAGCAACATTGTGGGCGAAGCAACGGCGCAATTGAAAGGAAAACCGTGCCGCGTCCGCGCCAGCAACCTGAAAGTGGCGCCGCCGGGCTACCGGAGTTTTATGTACCCCGATGCCACCATTACCTGCGGCAACCCCGAGTTGCGAACCGATTATGGCGATATACTGTTGAACCCGCTTGTGGTGTTTGAAGTGCTTAGCAAATCCACCGAAGGGCTCGACTTTAGCAAAAAACTGTTGTATTATCGTCAAATACCTTCATTGGAAGCCTACGTCCTCATCAATAGTTACAGCGCCTATGCTGTGTATGTGTTTACCAGGCAGCCCAATAACATCTGGATGTTAGAGACCTTACAAAACCGTGCCGACACGCTGGTTTTATCATCTGTAGGCATTGCGCTGCCGCTGGCGGCCATCTACGAAAACATAACGGTTGAACCCGAAAACGAAGAAGATAATATTACTAATGGATAACATTAAAGCCAGCCTCATTACCATTGGCGACGAGTTGCTGATTGGCCAAGTAATTGACACCAACAGTGCCTGGATGGCACAGCAGCTTAACGCCATAGGCATAGCCGTGGATCGGCGCGTGGCCGTGGGCGATAACAAAGGGATAATTTGGAACGCCCTTGGCGATGAGCTGACCTGGGCCGACGTGGTGTTGATTACCGGAGGCCTTGGCCCTACGGCCGACGATATTACTAAACCGCTGCTTTGCGAGTACTTTGGCGGTAAACTGGTTATAGACCAAGCGGTTCTGCAGCACGTGGAGGCCATCTTTGCAAGGCTCAACAGGCCCATGATAGACCGCAACCGCAAACAGGCCGAAGTGCCAGATGTGTGCACCGTATTGCACAACGAGCGGGGTACCGCGCCGGGCATGCTGTTCGAAAAAGACGGTAAGCTGGTAATAAGCATGCCGGGCGTGCCGCACGAAATGAAAGGCATCATGACCGATCATGTGCTGCCGCTGTTGCAAAATAGGTTTCAACTACCTTGCATCGTACACCGCACGCTGCTAACCGCCGGCGTTGGCGAAAGTTTTTTGGCCGATCATATTCAGGCCTGGGAAGAGGCGCTGCCAGCACACATTAAGCTGGCTTATCTGCCAAACTATGGTATGGTTCGGCTTAGGCTTACAGCCACAGGTATGGAAGCCCACACCGTTGCCGCCGAGGTGGATGCGCAGTTTTCGGCACTGGCGGCATTGGTTGCGCCATTTTTGGTAACCACTGCCGACGAATCGATGGCCGCAGTAGTGCTGCGGCTGCTACAACAGCAGCAGGCTACCATGAGTACCGCCGAAAGTTGTACCGGCGGCTACATTGCGCACCTGCTTACCAGTTTGCCGGGAAGCTCGCAAGGCTATTGGGGTTCGGTAGTAAGCTATCACAACCAAGTAAAAGAAAACCTTTTGGGCGTAAACCCGCACGACCTTGAGGCCGACGGTGCCGTAAGCGAAACGGTGGTGCGCCAAATGGTGGCTGGCGCGCTAAGCCAACTTAAAACCCATTATGCAGTTGCGGTTAGCGGCATTATGGGCCCCAATGGCGGAAGCCCGCTAAAACCGGTTGGCACGGTGTGGGTGGCCGTAGCCAGCGCAACACAAGTCGTTACCGAAAACTTTCACTTTCGATTCGACCGTACCAGAAACATAGAACTAACGGCCACTTTTGCCCTGAACATGCTGCGTAAACTGATTTTGTCGCAAGGCGGCGCTACACCTTAGTATGGTAGGTGCAGCCAGGGTTTTACGCGGCATCCGGTCCGGCAGCAGCTCCCATGCCTTCACGCTAAAGTAACTAAACAGCACACCATTGCCCTTTTTCTTACATTTGGCCCTTTAAAATTTGCCGTATGCCCCTTGTAGATATTGTGATGCCCAAATTAGGTGAGAGCATCATGGAAGCAACCATTTTGAAGTGGCTAAAGCAACCGGGCGATTCGGTGGCTCAAGACGAAGTGCTTTTGGAAATTGCTACCGATAAAGTGGATAGCGAGGTGCCCAGCACTGCGGCTGGCACACTGGCCGAATTGTTGTTCGATACCAACGCCGTGGTGCCCATTGGCAGTATTATTGCGCGGATTAACACGGTAAGCACAGCTAACACGCCCACAGTAGTGGCGCCATCGGCACCCGTGCCTGCCACAGTTGCTCAAGCTTTGGTTGAACCGGTAGTGCCGTATCAGCCTGCCCAAGTAAATATAGTGCCGCAGCAACCTACGGCAGTAGGCGTGCCACGCTTTTATAGCCCCTTGGTTTTAAAAATTGCGCAAGAAGAGGGTATTGGTTTGGCCGAATTGGAAGCCATGCCCGGTACAGGTGTTGACGGTAGGGTTAGCAAAAAGGATGTGTTAGCTTATTTAGAAAATAAGCGCCAGGGTACACCCTTGAAGGCGGAAGTGACTGTGCCGCAACCCGCTCCGTTTTTGCCCGCGCAGGTTGAAAATGTTGCCGTAACAGCCCCACCACCAGCCCCAGCGCCAGTGGCGGCCCCTGCCGAGCCAAAATTGCCGACACCTTCGCCTGCCGAAACAGCGCCAGTACATACTGCTACCACCAGCGGAAATGTTGAGATTTTCGAAATGGACCGCATGCGCCGGCTTATTGCCAAGCACATGATTGATAGCAAACGCACCAGCGCCCACGTCACCAGCTTTACCGAGGCCGATGTGACCAACCTGGTGCAATGGCGGCAAAAAGTGAAAGACGAGTTCGAAGCCCGCGAAAACGACCGCATTACGTTTACGCCATTGTTTATAGAAGTGCTGGTAAAATGCCTAAAGAAGCACCCTTGGCTTAATAGCAGCATTGATGGCGATAAACTGATTGTAAAAAAGGAGTATCACATTGGCATGGCTACTGCCTTGCCCAACGGCAACCTTATTGTTCCCGTAATTAAAAATGCCGACCAACTTAACATTGTGGGCCTTAGCAAGCAAGTAAATGCTTTAGCCAATGCAGCACGCCTCAACAAGTTGCGCCCCGACGATACCGCTGGCGGCACGTTTACACTTACCAACGTGGGTACTTTTGGAAGCTTAATGGGCACGCCAATTATTAACCAGCCACAGGTGGCCATATTGGCCGTAGGCGCCATTAAAAAACGCCCCGTGGTGGTTGAAACTGCACAGGGCGATAGCATTGCCATAAGGCACATGATGTATCTTAGCCTAAGTTACGACCACCGCATTATTGACGGGGCGTTGGGTAGCACATTCTTAAATAGTGTGGCCAAGGCACTTGAAGCATGGGATATAAACCGCGGAATTTAGAGCACTAAAACTGGCGGCCAAAACTCGATTTAAAGGCTTTCAATTAAGGGTAATTACGCTTTCTAGCTCCACTGTAGTAGCACTTAACCTGCTATTCTAATTTCTTTAAAGAGCAATTGGTTATCTACAATATTGAAGACGTAAATGGTGCTAAACTCGCCCACCTCGGCATCGCCATCTTGGTCGTATTTCGTTTTGGCCAATAGGTTGAGCGTCAAGGTTTTTGCTACCGTGTCAGCTGTGGCTTGAAGCACGTATTGGGTATTTCCAATGGCAAGGGTTGGGGTTTCGGCAAAGTGGTTGGCCCGCAAACTGTCGGGCATTGTGGTCTGTAAGGTTCGCAGAAAAGGTGGCGGAAACAATTTGGCGTAAAACTGGTGAAAATCGGCCTCAGTAAAGGGTTTTAGGCTATAGGGCATTTGGGACAGCGCCGTTTCATTGTCGCCATAAATCAAATACCATATTTCGTTGCCTGTATTATATATCGGGAACTTGAAGAACGATTTAACGTTTACCGTATCGTGTTGGTGCAAGGCGCGGCGCAGCCTTTCAAACCCATCCATCCACTGCGGGGCAGTCGTTGCTCCTGCCTTAGTCGCGATGCTTTGTTCGGTTGCTTGCAACGGTTTAGGGGCAGGCTTGCAAGCCCAAAACAACATCATTCCTACAAGGGCTAAATGTTTCATGTGTTTCAAAAAAAAGTGGGGTTGAAGGATTTTTCGTTGTGGTTGGTGTAAAAATACACGGGTCTTCTTTTTAATGGTGTAATATCCTTTGCAAAAAATACATGCGCTTACCCAACACTGGCTATAAACGAACCGATGGGCTTATTTGGTAATGCGGAAAAAACGGTGATTAAGCAGCAGCGATGACATCGTGAGGCCCGCCACTAGGCCCATCCAAATGCCAGCGGCACCCCACTGCAGTTTAAAAGCCAGCGCATAGCCAACGGGTATGCCCACTACCCAATACGCCAATGCAACATACAAGGTGGGCCGCTTCACATCTTTTACACCCCTTAAAAGCCCTACGCCAATGGCTTGTGATGCATCGCTCATTTGAAAAAGGGCCGCAAAAAGCATAAGGCCCGCGGCCATGGTGGCTACCTCGGGCGAAGTGGTAAACAACAGGGGTAGCTGGTGGCGCAGCAGTACAAAACCCACTGCACAAACTAGGCCATAGCCAAGTCCCGCCCAAAGGGTGCTGCTGCCAATACGCCGCACCAGATTCAAGTTTTGTTGGCCAAAAGCATGGCTTACGCGTATGCTGCCCGCAAGGCTTAGGCCTACCGCCGCCATAAATGTAAATGAGGCACAATTGAGGGCTATTTGATGAGCGGCCTGTGTGGTGGCGCCCAGCCAGCCAATAATAATGCCCGATACAGAAAAGGCACCCGCTTCCATGGCATACTGCAAACTGCTGGGGATGCCCATTTGCAATAACTGCCGCTGCGTTTGTCTGCTAAAATGCCATGCCACCCTGCGGCAGGCGCGTACAGGGGCAAACAACTGATGTTTCCAGATTATTGCTGCCATTGCCACCGCTTGCAGCACCCGGGTAATAAGGGTGGCCCATCCTGCACCTTCCAATTCTAGGCGTGGCGCACCCCAATTCCCAAAAATAAGCATCCAGCACAGCAATGCATTCACCGCTAGGGCTACTATCGAAATCACCATGCCAATTTTAGTGTGTTGCAAACCATCGGCAAATTGCTTGAGGCTCAAAAAAATCATCATGGGAAACAATGAAAGCCCCATGATGCCAAAATACGACACTGCCAATTTGCCCACCACCACATCTTGACCCAACAGGGTCATTAGTCCGCGGCACTGCCACAGCACCAACGCCAACACGGCACCTGCCACCACGCTTAGCCAAAAACCATTGTAAAGCAAGTTGGCCGATTGCTGTGGTTTATTTTGGCCCTGCGCCATGGCTACCAGCGGTGCCATGCCCATACCCAAGCCCATGCCCACTACCTGCGGTATGGCAATGGCGTTTACCACCAGGCCAGCTGCAGCCAATTGGTAGTGGTTTACAGCGCCCACCATGGCCGTATCTATAAGGCCAAACGCCATTTGGGTAAGATTGCTCAAAATGAGCGGGTAGGCCAGCGGCAAAGTGCGCTTCAGTTCGGTAAGCATGTGGCGTTTGGTGGCCCCTTTGGCGTTGGTTAATTAAAGCGGAAAGATGAACGATTGGGCGCACTGCTAAGGCTGTGGCGCAGTACAGGCAGCGGCGCTGGGGGAAACCGCGGGGTAACGCTACCATTCCTTCGAGCACACTAGTAAAGAACCTTTCTCCTCTATTGTAGGCAGGTTTACATCGGCTCCGCATTCAGCAGCACTCATCAATCTGCTGTTGCAGGCTACTTAATGTAACCCAGCAGCTTTAGCATGCTTTGTGCGGTTTGCTCTTTGGCGTAAACCCAGTCAATAAGTTTGCCCGATTTGTCGTGTTCTAGTATAATGTGCTTAGGCGATGGTATCATGCAGTGCTTTATGCCGCCGTAGCCGCTAATTTGGTCTTGATAAGCGCCCGTGTGAAAAAAGCCAACATACAATGGCTCGTTGCCACCGTCTAATTTGGGCAAAAACACTTCGTTAATGTGTTCTTCGCTGTCGTAGTAGTCGTGGCTGTCGCAGGTAATGCCACCCAGCACTACCCGGTGATATTCGTTATCCCACTTGTTAATGGGCAACATTAAAAACTTTTCACCAATACCCCAGGTATCTGGTAGCGTGGTTATAAACGATGAATCAATCATATACCAGCACTCACGGTCGTTTTGCACTTTTTGACCAATAATGCTGTAGATGTGCGCCATGCTTTCTCCAACCGTATAGCTACCAAATTCTGTGTAAATATTGGGCATGGGTACTTTGGCCCTTTTGCAGGTTTGTTTTATGTTACCCACTATCTCGTTTATCATAAATTGATAATCGTATTCAAAGCCAAGCGAGTGCTTTATGGGAAAGCCACCTCCAATATTGATGCTGTCCAACTCAGGGCATATTTTCTTGAGTTGGCAGTAAAGGTTAATCACCTTATTCAGCTCGCTCCAATAGTAAATGTCGTCTTTAATGCCTTTATTTAAAAAAATGTGCAGCATTTTCAGCTGAAACTTATCTTCATAACCCTCAATATTATCTACATAGAACTCCAGAATATCTTTGGCCCTAAAGCCTAGGCGGCTGGTGTAAAACGGGAACGTTGGCTCTTCTTCCGCAGCAACCCTAATGCCCAATTTAAAAGGCACTTTTACGCTGCGGCGGTAAGCCGATAACTCATCTACGTTATCCAGAATGGGTATGGTGTTTTTAAAGCCTGTGTTCAGCAGCCGGGCTATGCGGCTGGTGTACGATTTTTGCTTATAGCCATTACAAACAATGTGGATGTCTTTATTGATCTTACGCTTTTCGTAAAGCTTGTGAATAATCTCAATATCGTAAGCAAAGGACGTTTCAAGATGTATCCCGTGTTTTAGCGCCTCCTCTACCACAAAGCTAAAGTGGCTGCTTTTGGTGCAGTAGCAATAGTTGTAAGAACCCTCGTATTTGTGCTTTTTAATGGCATTGGCAAACATTTGCTTGGCCTTGTTAATTTGCATGCCAATTTTAGGCAGGTAGCTCAACTTTAGCGGCGTACCATACTTTTCAATCAAGTGTTTTAAATCAACGCCATTAAATTTCAAATAGTCGTCTTCCACCTTAAAGCCATCCTGTGGAAAGTTAAATGTTTGGTCAACAAGGTCGGAATACTTGTTTGAAACGGGGTCGGAAAAACGCCTACTCATGGCTGAATCTTGATTTGATAATTGTATGAAAGGATGCAAAAATATAGGGATATTATACTCCTTATAGAAAAAGCCGAAAGTGAGGTCGTCACTTTCGGCTTTTTATGGAAAGATGGGTCGTGTATCAATATTTATTTTACACTATCCACTAGTTTTTTAAACGATTCGGGTTCGTTCATGGCCAGGTCGGCCAATACTTTACGGTCAAGCTCAATGCCTTTTTGGCTCAGCTTGTTTATAAATACGCTGTAGGTAAGACCTTCGGCACGCACGGCGGCGTTTATACGGGCAATCCAAAGCGAACGATAGTCGCGTTTTTTAAGTTTACGGCCTACGTAGCTGTAAGTAAGGCCTTTTTCAACAACGTTTTTGGCAACGGTATATACGTTTTTGCGCTTACCATAAAACCCTTTGGCTTGGTCGAGCACTTTTTTGCGGCGAGCACGGCTGGCTACTGCATTTTTTGAACGTGGCATATCTCTGAGATTCTAAATGTTAAGAAAAATTTGAAAACTTGCTGCAGTAGAACTCGTCTATACCGCAGGTTTTCGGTTGGTTAGAAGGGGATAACAATGGGCTACGACTGCCTTATTTAAGACGCAAAAGGCGCTTTACAAAGTGCAGGTTAGCCTGATCTACCACACCCTTTTGGCGAAGACTACGCTTGCGCTTGGTGCTTTTTTTGGTAAGAATGTGCCGCTTAAACGACTTTTGATAAGTGATTTCTCCGGTGCCCGTTACTTTAAAACGTTTTTTTGCACTCGAATTGGTTTTAACCTTTGGCATGTTTTTACAACATTTAAAATGATACCCGACGGGCGGCAGCGAACAGACGCTGCGCTTTGGGAGCCGTTTGGGCAATGTTCCGCTGGCTTTTTACTGCTAACGGGGCGCAAATGTAGGGTTTTTCGGCTAAAAAACCGCTAATTTCTCCAACCGTTAGACTGGCTAGCCCGTACGCACAACTTCGGTTTAGCTATTCGGTTTTGCAGATGCAAAAACCAGCCTTTTTTTGGCTAAACACACAAAAAATTTTACGCCAAATGTGCGTGCAATTGCATTGCGTTGTAGTTTAACACCCAAATTGAAAGCCGTATGATAAAGTTTAACGAAATGAAGCAAGGCAATCGTGTGGAAGTACTACAAGAGGGCCAATGGCAAAAAGGGATTGTGGGCCGTGCCAATGCCGATGATGGTGGCCAAATTGAAATTATGACGGGGGTGCAAACCGCTTGGTACGCAGCCCCCGACATTAGACCCATCAAATTGGAAGAAGAAGCCTTGTTGGAGCTGGGCTTTGAAAAGGAAGTGCAGGAAAGCGGGAATATTAAATACAAGTATGGCCCCTTTAGAGTGCTTATAGGCCCCACCAAGCGCTTTACTGATTTTTTGATGTGGTATCGTGAGGAAAAAAGCCACATCACGTATGAGATGACACTACATCAGTTTCAGAACCGATATGAGCAGATGACAAAAGTGCCGCTGGGGTAAAAAGTGGTTAAACTGGAGCAGCAAAAGCAGATAGATTACAACGCATGGCCAGCACTTACAAATGCTCATCTAGCAGCAGCAATACCCGCATGATGAGGTTTGATGAAGCATAGAAAAAAGGCTTGTTGATGTGTTCAAATGTATCGGTGGGTTGGTGGTAATCGGGGTGGTCTTCCACGCCAAGGTAGATGTATGCAACTTTTTTTGCAGCAAATGCAGCCTGATCGCTTTGCACAATCCAATTGTCGCTGCTGGTGGTGCCAGGTTCACCTTCGTGGCCAAAAAGTAACGCAATGTTGGTGAGCGGCTGCGCTTTTGCCAATATGGGCTTTAAGTGCGGATTGGCCAAAGTACCCACCGCAATAAGCTCGTTACCCACATGGTTGCGACTTACCATATCCAGGTTTATATTTACCTTAATGCTATTCAGCTGCAGGGGTTCCGGTAAATGGCCAACAAAATGAAATGCGCCTTTTAGGCCGCTTTCTTCCGCATCAAAAAAACAAAATACCATGGAGTGCTGCGGCGGATGCTGGGTAAAATAGGACGCTGCTTCTAGCAATGTAGCGACGCCCGAGGCATTGTCATCAGCGCCATGGTAGGTTTTGCCGTTTTTAACACCCAAATGGTCGTAGTGTGCCGACAACACCAATACCGAATCGGGCTGCTTGGTGCCGCGTATGATGCCCAAAACATTAACCGCGTTTACAGTGGAGCCAGCCCGAGTATAGGTAAAGGGCTGTTGCCAGTTTGGTGCCAATGGCTTGGCGCTGGTTTTTTCTAATTGTGCAATAATGTAGGCGCGGGCCTTAGCGCCACCTGCTGTGCCAACCAATCGGCCTTCCATGTCGGTAGCGCTAAGTGCCGCCGTTCTTTCCATAAGACGGCCACTGTCGGTGAGGTGCTCGGTAGCCACTTTGGGCCTACCGGCCAGCGCAGTGCGCTGCTGTTCCAGCGATAATGGTTGAGGTTGCTGGGTATGGCTGGGGGTGCAGAAAGCCGTTAGCATCAGCGCCAGACAGGTAATTGGTTTGTAAGCCATAAAAGATGTTTATTTTGGGTGTAAAACAAAAAACCCAGCCATAAACGCCGGGTTCAGAGTAAAGCTATGGGTCTTACTTCTTTTTAACAGCCTTAGGTGCAAACACAGCTATCATACGTTTGCCTTCCATTTTTGGCATGCTTTCCATAGCACCCACTTCTTGCAAGCGCTCGGCAAACTTCAGCAGCAGCAACTCACCACGGTCTTGAAACATAATGGCGCGCCCTCTAAATTGCACATAGCATTTTACCTTATTGCCTTCCTTCAAAAACTTTTCGGCGTGCTTGCTTTTAAAATCAAAGTCATGGTCATCGGTACTCGGCGTAAAACGAATTTCTTTCACTTCGCTTTGCTTGGAGTTGGCCTTCATTTCCTTCTCTTTCTTCTTTTTTTCGTACAAAAACTTTTTGTAGTCAATGGCCTTGGCTACAGGCGGCGCCGCATTGGGCGAAATCTCTACCAAATCCAATTCCAACTCACGGGCAATGCGCAGGGCATCCTGCGTGGCGTAAACACCGGGGGTTACATTGTCACCCACCAGCCGCACTTCGGGTACGCGTATGCGTTCGTTAATGCGGTGTTCGGGTTCTGGTTGTCGGTTAAATCGAGGATTAAAGCCTTTGTTTCTTGGTGGAAATGCCATTAATTAAGTTTGGTTAATAAAACTAAAGTTGTGTAAAAGTATTGATTTTTAATATTTTTTTCGAAATGTGGCGTTTTTTTATTCCGCACCCAAGCGCTCGCTTATCTCGTGGCCCAACATCTCAATAATCTCGGTGGTGGTTTTTATACCCAAGTCGCCTTTTCCTTGCTTGCGTACCGCCGCGCCAGAGGCTTCCATTTCTTTTTCGCCCACCACTAGCATATAGCTTACGCGTTCCAGCTCGGCCTCGCGAATTTTTTTGCCAATTTTCTCGTTTCTATCGTCTGTGGTTGCCCTAATTTTCGCTTTTTTCAATTGTTTTTCCAGTTGCTTGGCATAAGGCAAGAACTTATCGCTAATGGGTAAAATGCGCACCTGGCGGGGGTTTAGCCACAGTGGAAACTTGCCGGCATAGTGCTCTAGCAAGAAGCCTATAAAGCGCTCATGTGTACCCAATGGCGCCCTGTGAATAATAAGCGGTGTTTCCGGCTCGTTGTGGGCATTGGTAAATGTAAGCTTGAAACGCCGGCCCTGTGCAAAATCTACTTGGTTGGTAGCTAGGGTAAACTCCCTGCCAATAACGCTCCAAATTTGTACGTCAATTTTAGGGCCGTAAAAAGCCCCTTCGTCGGCCACCTCAATGTAGGGTATATGGCTCTCTATCAGCACTTTGCGTACCATGTCTTCGGTTTCCAGCCACAGCTCGGGTTCGTTCACATACTTCTGGCCCAGCTTGGCGGGGTCGTGCAGGCTTAAGCGCATCACATATTTGTCAATACCAAAAATCTTGAAATATTTCTGGTACATCTCGTTTACAGCCCTAAACTCATCGGCAAACTGAGCTCTGTTGCAATAAATGTGTGCATCGTTCATGTGCAGGCAGCGCACTCGCATTAGGCCAAACAGCTCGCCACTTTGCTCATAGCGGTAGCAGGTACCATACTCGGCCAGCCTTAGCGGAAGGTCTTTGTAGCTGCGGTGTTCTGCCCCAAATATTTTGTGGTGGTGGGGGCAGTTCATGGCCTTTAGGTAGTATTTGGTACCATCCAGCTCCATGGGCGGGTACATGCTGTCTTCATAGTAGGGTAGGTGCCCACTGGTAAGGTACAGGCTTTCCTTGGCAATATGCGGTGTTACCACCCGTTTGTAGTCGGCATCTTCTTCGGTTTCTTTGGCCAGTTTTTCCAGTTCTTCTATCACCACGGCGCCGTTAGGCATCCACAAGGGCAGGCCCGGTCCTACCTCATCGTCAAAGGTAAAAATGCCCAACTCCTTGCCCAGCTTTCGGTGGTCGCGCTTTTTGGCCTCTTCCACCAAGGCCAGGTAGGCATCCAACTCTTTTTGATTGGGAAAAGTAACGCCGTACACGCGGGTCAACATTTTATTGGCCTCGTTGCCCTTCCAGTATGCACCGGCTATGTTGGTTAGCTTAATGGCTTTTATGTGGCCAGTGTGCGGAATGTGCGGGCCGCGGCACAAATCGGTAAAGCCGCCTTGGGCATAAAAACTAATGCTGCCGTCGGCCAAATTGCTCAGCAAGTCAAGCTTGTACTCATCGCCCTTTTCCTCAAAATACGCAATGGCGTCCGCCTTGCTCATTTGTGTACGCACAAATGCCGACGGCACCTTTACCAACGCTTTCATTTTCTCTTCAATGGCTTGAAGGTCGTCGTCCGTTAGTTTTTTATCACCCAGATCAATGTCGTAGTAAAAGCCCGGTGGGTTTACGGTGGAAGGGCCTACCCAAAACTTTACCCCCGGAAACAGGGCTTCAATGGCTTCGGCCATAAGGTGCGCCGATGAGTGCCAAAACGTGGTTTTGCCTTCGGCACTGTCCCATTTTAAAAACTCAATGGTGCTGTCGGCTACAATGGGGCGGGCAAGATCGGCTACTTCGCCATTGATTTTTGCAGCCAAAATGCTCCGCGCTAGCCCTTCTGAAATCGACTGTGCTATCTCCATCCCAGTGCTGCCGGAAACAAAACTGCGTACGGCGCCGTCGGGAAAACTAATATTGATGCTCATTTGTTATGGTAGGTGAAAATTGAATTGGACGGCAAAATTAACAAACAATTACTTCCGCCGCCCAAAGCATCTTGTTACAGTTCACTAATTTTATGCCAAGATTTGTCTGTATAGAATTTATGAAGCACTTTGGTATAGTCGTAGTTTGGCTTTTAGTGGTTGGCGCGACAAGCGGTCAAAAGCTAACTGGAGTTTGGCGTGGGAGTTTTTACAACGTAGCTGATGTTATGTTGGGCGGTAGTAAATACCGGTTTGAAGTACAGATTGACGACGAAAAAAAGCCACTGAATGGTATGAAGGGCCTAAGTGGTGTTACCTATTCGTATCAGGATACCCGTTTTTATGCCAAATCGGCCCTAGAAGGTGTTTGGACCCCCGGTACAAGCAATGTGGTGCTGCGCGAAACGAAAATTATAGACTTACGCATAGCTGGCGGCATGGATGGGTGCCTGATGACCTGCTACTTAGATTATGTGAAGGACGGCGACAAAGAGTACCTTGAAGGTACCTACAGCAGTACCAACGCCCGCACAGGTGCCAACTGCGGTGGCGGTAAAGTAACCCTTGAAAGAGTAGAAGACACCGATTTTGAACTGGAGCCATTTCTATTGACACCGCCGCAAAGCAAGGGTAAAGTAAAGCCGGGGCAAGATGAGTTTTTGGTGAAAAAGCCAACGCCAACCAATCCTCCGAAACACACCCCCCCGGTAGCTAAAACGACACCCCCAAAACCAAAAGCGCTACCGCCCACCGCTAAAAAGGCCAGTCCTTTGGCCAAAGCGCCCCCCAAAAATGCCCCGCCAGTGGCAAAAGCGGTACCCGCAAAGCCAAAGCCGGCACCTGCCACTGCCGAAAAAGCCATTCCGTTGGCAAAAGCACCTCCCAAAAAAATAAATGTACCCAAGGCTGGTAGTGCTGACTCCTTAGCCAAAATAAACATTACAGTACCAGAAAAACCAAAATTGCTGCCCAGCCCCAACCCGGCAAAGCCTAAAATAGCCCCCCCGGCAGTGCTGGTGCAGCGCTCAAATGAACTGTTCGAAAGCATCGAAACGGATAGCAAAACACTCACCATTAGCTTTTATGACAATGGAGAAGTGGACGGGGACATCATTAGTGTGTATGACAATAATAGATTGATTGCCTCAAAAAAGGCACTTACTACCAAACCGGTGACGGTTACGGTGCAGTTAAGCGATGATGAACCGGAACACGAAATTGTGATGGTAGCAGAGAATCTGGGTTCTATTCCGCCCAATACGGCATTAATGATTGTGCAGGCCGGTAGCCAGCGCTACAACGTACGTCTTAGCAGCACCGAGCAAAAAAACGCCCTGGTGCGGTTCAAATACAAGCCGTAGCCTGCCGCCGGGCTTGGGTTTTGGCATAGATTGCCTAAGTTTGTCAAAAGCCACTAAATCCGCAGCAAGTTGAACCTCTTTTTTACGCCCCGTTTTTACATGGTGTCAATAGCTTTGGCTTTGACATTTATATTTTGCTGGTTGGGTAGCGTTAGTGTGGACGTGCCGTCGTTTCTCTTTTTTGCTTTTTTATTGCTCTGTGTTTTTGATGCTGTTGCGCTGTTTTTTTTGCGCCGAAGCGTAACCGCCGATCGTCGTATGGCCGTGCGCCTCAGCAATAGCGATGCCAATCCCATCGAGCTCAACTTTATCAACGGCTATCCTTTTGCCGTAAGGCTTAAGGTAGTGGAGGAGCTGCCAGAGCAATTTCAATGGCGCAATAATAGCTTTTTGCTGCGTTTGAAACCGGATGAGCGGCTGGTGTTTACCTACTATGTGACGCCAAAAGTGCGCGGCAGCTACGATTTTGGGTATTGCATGTTGTTTGCCAGCAGCCCATTGCAACTTTTAGTGCGCCGCAAGCGCACGGCTCAACCTGTGGTGGTACCTGTGTATCCCGCTTTTTTGCAAATGCGGCGCTACCAACTGCAGGCAGCCTCGGCCATGCAGCTGGAAGCGGGCAGCAAGCAGCTGCGCAAAATAGGCCACAGTTTAGAGTTTGAGCAGGTAAAAGAATACGTAAGCGGCGACGACATTAGACTGCTGAACTGGAAGGCAACTGCCCGGCGTGGCAACCTGATGGTTAATCAGTACATTGATGAAAAGAGCCAGCAGGTTTATTGCCTTATTGATAAGGGGCGCCTCATGAAAATGCCTTTTGAAGGCTTGTCGCTATTGGATTATGCCATTAATGCGGCACTGGTGTTGTGCAACGTGTCATTGCAAAAACAAGATAAATTTGGCCTCATTAGCTTTAGCCACCAGCACGGCGAGGTTCTACCGGCAGCCCGCCAGGCAGCACAGCTAGAGCGGGTTCTGCAAACACTATACAAGCTAGAAACCGAGTTTTTAGAGAGCGACTTCGAAAAAATGTATTTGCAGGTGCGCACACATGTTAAGCAACGCAGCCTGCTGGTTTTGTTTACCAATTTTGAAAGTTTGGGTGGTATGAAGCGGCAACTGCCTTACTTAAAACAATTGGCAAAACACCACTTGCTGATGGTGGTGTTTTTTGAAAATACAGCCCTAAAAGAAATAAGCGAGACGCCAACCGATAACCTCGAAGGCATTTACACCAAAACCATTGCCACCAAATTTGTATTTGAAAAAAGAATGATTGTAAAAGAACTGATGCAGCATGGCATTTTAAGTTTGCTTACCCAGCCACAGCAGCTGACCGTACAGGCTGTAAACAAATATCTGGAGCTCAAAAGCCGGCAGGCCATTTAGCCAGCCGCCTGTATAAGTTGAAAACTTTACAGGCAGATGTCATCTGTAGTAGCCTTTTTTTGCAAATACCCTCATTCAGCCCCTTTTGAATTTATGTGTGCTAAAAAAATAGCGTTTTTAGTTTTGATGAC
Organism: Bacteroidota bacterium; assembly: GCA_004292575.1. GTDB lineage: Bacteria > Bacteroidota > Bacteroidia > Chitinophagales > Chitinophagaceae > Phnomibacter. The sequence continues at coordinate 3,265 of RDXD01000387.1, read as the reverse complement.
TTGTCCATTTTGGCTGCAAGCACAGCTCATTTATCACAAGTCTGCCATTAAGTCGGCTTACGTGCTGGCCGATGAAAAGGCCGCATTGCGCAAGCAAAAAATCATACAGCAGGCCAACGATTTGCAAAACTTGCCGCTGGGTAGCAGTGCGGAAACTTCGGCACCGCTAGAATCGGGGTTGTGGGCTGTCAGCCAATTTATGGTGCGTACCCCACAAAGCGACAGTGGCGTGAAACGACTGGTTAAAAATTACGAGCAGCTGGCGCCTTCGGTACAACGTGCCTTACTCGAGGTGTTGTATGGACTGTATCCCACCGAGTTTTTGCCAGCTATACGCAGCATTGCGGTGCAAAGCACGCATCCCAAAAACTTTGCCATGGCGGCTGCTTATTGGTTTAGAGCCCAGCCTACGCCAGAGGTGCGGGTGCGCTTGGAAAGCCTAATGGAACAGCTTACTTGCAATGAAGGACAGGTGGTTTTGCTAAAAAACTTGCGCAGCTTTATGGCAACCTACGGACAGCAGTCTGTTCTGCCCTCTATGGATAGTTTACTGGCCCATCAAAAGGTTCATGGGTACAAAATGGTGTACTCTTTCCAGCGCAAAAATCGCAACTACGCCGGGCTGGCAGTTGTGCAAAATGCCGATGGTAGCCTCATGCGCGACAGCAGCGGCCGCCTGCGCAGTTTTGTGCAGCTGGCGCGCAGTGCCAGCAATCTTCCTTGGTTTATTACCAATGGCAGCACGCCGCAGGGCTTATTTACCATTACTGGCACGGCCGTAAGCAAAAACGTGTTTATTGGCCCCACGCCCAACTTGCAAATGGCCATGATGAATGAGGTGAATACGGCCAAGTTCTCGCACTACTTTCCACCCGTTTTCAATGCAGCACCCGAGCGGTTGTACCGGGCTTATTTCCCAGCTAGCTGGCATCAGTGGTTGGGTATGATGGAAGCTTTTGATGCCGGAAAAATTGGCCGCACCGAAATTATTGCACATGGCACCACCATTAGCCCCGATTGGTTTTTGGGCAAGCCATTTTACCCCATTAGCCCCACCTTAGGCTGCCTCTGTGGCCGCGAAATATGGGATGCTACCACTGGACAAATTGAGCAAAGCGACCAATTAGATTTAGTGAATGCGTTTATTGAAACAAAAGGTACGCAAGGGTACGTGCTGGTAATAAACATTGATGATGGTGAGGGGCCAGTTACAAACGCAGAGTTGGAGGCGCTGCTGAAACGCTGGTAAAGACCCGTCTATTACTGCTGCTACACGGCAAAGCTGGTGCCACAGCCGCATGTTTTGCTGGCATTGGGGTTTTTAAAAGTAAAGCCGCGGCTGTTTAAGCCACCTTCCCATTCTACTTCCATGCCAAAAAGATACATTTCGTGGGTAGGGTTCATAATGCAGGGTATGCCATCAATTTCGAAACTCTCATCGGTATCGGTACGGTGGTCAAAATTTAGAACATAAGTCATGCCGCTACAGCCGCCCCCTTTTACACCCACCCGCAAGCACTTGCCTTCGTTTTCGGGTATTTGCATCAGGCGCTTAATTTCGGTTATGGCGTTGCTGGTAAAAAGTACCGGTAGGTCGGTTTGTGTTGTCATATTGTGTTCCATTTGAATCACAAAGTTAAGGCCTCTATTAAAAACAAAATCTTAATAATAGCGTGCCAGTTGTCCCTTCTTTCCAAAAGCGTAAACCTGCATAAGGTACCAGTAGATGCTTTGCGACGCATTGGCAATCAGTTTGCAGATACAACTCCTTAACTTAGCCGCATGGAAATGACAACCCCCATTATAGTACTTACGGCCCTTACACTGGCATTGGGCGGCGGTTTTGCTTGGTACTTGGGCTGGTCCCAAAAGCGTATTCTCATGCTTGAACTGCAGTTAAAAAGTCAGTCAACACCCGCCCCCGTGGGCACAAACCCTTTGGTGTTGGGGGCTTATGAAAGATTGGCTTTGTATGCGGAGCGCAGCAAGTTAACCAACCTTGTAAATAGACTGCACAACAACGAGATGTCGGCGCAAGCCATGCAACAAACCATTTTACAAGCCTTACGCGACGAGTATGAGCACAACACCACCCAGCAGCTTTACGTGGCACCGCAAATTTGGGATGCCATTACCCGCATGAAAGACCAAAATGCGTACATCGTAAACCAAGTAGCTGAACTGCTGCCCAACACTGCCGCTGCCATTGATCTCAGCAAGAACTTGATACAATTTGCTGCCGAAAACCCCGATGCCACATTGAATGCCATGATATTGACTGCCATACAAGGCGAAGCAAAAAAAGCGCTGTAAAGCCAAACGCATACCGCTTAGATTTTTGATTGGTTGGCGTCGGCCGTACGCTGACGATATTGGTTCGTTTAAAAAATGCTGTATATGAAAAAGGTCTTCACCGATGCAGGTATTGAAGTAAAGCCGCTTTATACCGCGGCCGATTTGCCCCCAGCCGAAGCCAATTTGCCGGGACAATTTCCGTTTACAAGAGGCGTGCAGGCTAATATGTACAGAGGCAGGCTCTGGACCATGCGCCAATATGCAGGCTTTAGCACTGCCGAGCTTAGCAATCAGCGCTATCACTATCTGTTAAGTCAAGGCGTAAGTGGCCTCAGCGTGGCGTTTGATTTACCCACACAAATTGGTTATGACAGCGATCATGCCTTGGCGGAAGGTGAAGTGGGAAAGGTGGGCGTGGCCATTGATTGTCTGTCGGATATGCAAGCCTTGTTTAAGGGAATTACCTTGCAGCAGGTAAGCACCAGCGTAGGCACGGGAGGCGGAGGTCTTGGTTATCTGGGTATTACACCCTCTCTCGCCGTAGAGTTTGATACGTGGCAAAATACCGGAATGGGTGACCCCTCCTTCGACCACATGGCCATCATGCGCAATGGTGTCACCGACCACACGTTAAATTCGAATCTGGCCGGGCCGGTAACCATGCTGCCCGGCGCCCCCAATGTGGAGGACTGCCAATGGCATCTCGTGCGGGTAACCTGGAGCCCGCTCACCAATCAGCTACAGGTCTATTTCGACTGCCAGCTTCGCCTTACGTACACCGGCAACATCCGCCAAACCATTTTTAACAATACTTCTAATGTATTCTGGGGCTTTACGGGGGCAACCGGAGGCTCGCGCAACCGCCATGCTTTTTGCCTCGATTACGTTTCCTTCACCCAATTCGACCAGGAGGTATCCATCTGCAGAGGCGGTGCCACCCAGATTGATGTGGGTTCGGGGCTTTACTTTC
>RDXD01000081.1 GCA_004292575.1 Bacteroidota bacterium | reverse complement strand
ATGTTACGGGCGGCACATCATCTGATTTACAATTGTATTACAATGGTTCAATAAAAGGTACTTTTGGCAACGCTGGCGGAGTGTATGCGCCAAGCGATAAACGGCTCAAAAAAGACATTGCTACCTATGAACCGGTACTCAATAAAATACAACAACTTGAGGCTTTCCATTATCATTACTTAGATAACAAAAGCACCGACCCACTTAGCACGGGCTTTATGGCGCAGGATGTACAAAAGCTTTTTCCAGATGCGGTAAGTGAAATGGAAATGAAAAACGGTGAAAAAATGCTGGGCATCAACTACCAGTATTTTACCGTGGCGGCCATAAAGGGCTTGCAGGAGCAGCAGGCAATGATATCCAAACAAGAAGAAAGAATAATTAAACAGGAAGAAAACATAAAAAAGCAACAGGAAAGTATAGAGAAGCAGGAAGAACGGATAGCCAGATTGGAAGCACTCATAAAAGCAATTTCAGAAAAAAAATAAACCAGCCACAACACATAAAAAACACATCGTATGCATTTTTTCTCCATCCGCAGAACCATTATGTTGGTGTTCTCCATAGTTACAATGGCGAATGCCGCATTTGCCCAAAACCGCATCGGCGCAGTTAGATGTGGTATCTACCAACAGGGGCGTGCTGGTACCACGGGTTAACACCGTCCAAATGAACGCCATTGCCGCCGCGACCAATGGGCTTTTGGTGTACAATACCGATAGTGCTGCCTTTGCCTACCGCGATGCTGATGTCTGGCTATACCTGCGCGGCAATGCCAACAGAGCAAATGGCTGGAGTACGCTGGGCAATGCCGGCACCAACCCTGCCAACAATTTTATAGGTACTACGGATGATCAGCCGGTGGTGGTGAGGCAAAATAATGTGAGGGCAGGTCTATTGACCGGCAGCAACAGCAGCTGGGGCGTTGGAGCCTTAAACCCGGCAAACACAGGAAGTTTTAACACCGCCAATGGGGTTGTTGCTCTTCTAAACAATACAACCGGCAGCTCCAACACAGCCAATGGCGTATCTGCCCTTCTAAGCAATACCACCGGCAGCTTCAACACCGCCAATGGGGGTAATGCGCTGCGGAACAATACCACCGGCAGTTCTAACACTGCATTTGGGCTAGGTGCCTTAACATTCAATACGACCGGCTTTAGCAATGTTGCCGTAGGCCGTAGTGCACTCCAAAGGAACACCACCCACAGCAATCTAGTAGCCATGGGCGATAGTGCTTTGTTTAATAATGGTGTAGGGGCAACCCAACCATATCAAGGTACAGGCAATACAGCAGTAGGCAGTAAAGCGCTTTTTGCAAATACTACGGGCTTTAACAACACCGCCAATGGGGCAGCAGCCCTTGTTAGCAATACCGCAGGGAGTTTCAACACCGCCAATGGGTCTCAGGCCCTAAATCGAAATAGCGGAGGTAGCTCCAACACCGCCAATGGGGCAGATGCCCTTTTTAGCAATACCATAGGGAGCTCTAACACCGCCAATGGGTTAAGTGCCCTGCGATTCAATACCGAAGGGAGTAACAACACCGCCAATGGCGCAGATGCCCTATTGAGCAATACCACAGGAAATAGCAACACTGCTTTTGGTACCGCAGCCGGTCGCAACAACGAAGCCGGAAGTGGTAATGTATTTATCGGAAACCAGGCCGGGTTTAATGAAACCGGCAGCAATAAACTGTACATCAGCAATATCGCCGCAAATGCCCTGCTGTATGGCGAGTTTGATACCGAACGA
>RDXD01000080.1 GCA_004292575.1 Bacteroidota bacterium | reverse complement strand
TACTTTTGAAGAAGCAAAGGCGCAAGTAGAACAGCTCAAACGAGAGAGTTTGGCTAAAAACAAGAAGAAATAAGATTTGTGAATTTGATTGCTTTTGCCTAATTTTACAGCAAGAAAAATCCTAATCTTACCAAATGAACCCGCAACAACGCATTGCCGAACTTTCGGAGCAAATCCACTACCACAACCAAAAGTATTACCAAGAGCATATTTCCGAGATTTCGGACTATGATTTTGATATGCTCCTTGAGGAACTCACGAACCTCGAAGCGGAATACCCGCAATTCAAACGCCCCGACTCGCCTACCCAGCGCGTAGGCGGTTCCGTAACCAAAGACTTCCCTACCGTACTGCATAAGCGTATGATGCTCTCTTTGGGCAATTCGTACAGCAAAGAAGACATGGAGGAGTTCGATAAGCGCGTCAAAAAAATCTTGCAAGACGAGAATATCCCGCTTGATACGCTTGAATATATTTGCGAACTCAAATTTGATGGCGTTTCTATCAGTTTGCACTATGAAAATGGCGTACTCGTAACAGGCGTAACACGCGGAGATGGCAATCAAGGAGATGACGTTACGCCCAATGTGAAAACCATCAAAACCTTGCCTTTGCGCATTACGCACCCAGAAGCACCTGCAAATTTTGAGGTTCGAGGTGAGATTTTTATGTCGCACAAAGTTTTTGAACAACTGAACAAAGAGCGCGAACAGGCAGGCGAGCCGCTTTATGCCAATCCGCGTAATACAGCTTCAGGTTCGCTCAAACAACAAGACTCCAAAGAAGTAGCAAGGCGCAAACTTGATGCGTTTTTGTATTATTTGTTGGGCGATAATTTGCCTTACCAAACCCACGAAGAATCTATCAAAGCCCTCGAAACGTGGGGCTTCCAAATCTCGCCTACCTACCGCAAATGCGCTGATATTCAGGCAGTTATGGACTACATCAACGAATGGGAAAGCAAGCGAAAAACCTTGCCTTTGGAAACTGATGGCGTGGTTATCAAAGTAAATTCGCTTGACCAACAACGCATTTTGGGCTTCACTGCCAAAAGTCCGCGCTGGGCTATAGCCTACAAATACAAGGCGGAAAGCATCAGCACGACCTTAGAATCCGTAACGTACCAAGTGGGCAGAACGGGTGCAATAACGCCTGTAG
>RDXD01000386.1 GCA_004292575.1 Bacteroidota bacterium | reverse complement strand
CCTGTGGCTGCACCCGCAGCACCTAAGGGCAAGCCCGGACCAAAAGGCAAACCCGGACCAAAAGCGAAAGCTGCACCTGTGGCTGCACCCGCAGCACCTAAGGGCAAGCCCGGACCAAAAGGCAAACCCGGACCAAAAGCTAAAGCTGCACCTGTGGCTGCACCAGCCGCACCTAAGGGCAAGCCCGGACCAAAAGGCAAACCCGGCCCAAAGGCCAAGGCTGCACCTGTGGCTGCACCAGCAGCACCTAAGGGCAAGCCCGGACCAAAAGGCAAACCCGGCCCAAAGGCTAAGGCCGCACCTGTGGCAGCACCCGCAGCACCTAAGGGCAAGCCGGGACCAAAAGGCAAACCCGGCCCAAAGGCCAAGGCCGCAGCACCTGTTGCAGCAACCGCAGCGCCCAAAGGCAAGCCAGGACCAAAGGCTAAAGCTGCCCCCGCTGCCGCACCAGCCGCGCCGAAGGGTAAGCCTGGACCAAAAGCCAAGCCTGGACCAAAGGCTAAGGCCGCTGCACCCGTTGTAGCCCCGGCAGCACCCAAAGGCAAACCGGGTCCAAAGGCTAAGGCCGCAGCACCTGTTGCAGCCCCTGCAGCCCCCAAAGGCAAGCCCGGACCAAAAGGCAAGCCCGGCCCAAAAGGCAAGCCCGGCCCAAAAGCTAAAGCAGTAGAGGTAGCCGTTGTAGCGCCTGTAGCTGAAAAAGCGCCTGTAAAAAAAGCACCCGCAAAAAAGCCAGCGGCCAAAAAAACTAAAGCTAAAACTGAAATCGCCGTTCCCGAGCCACAGGTAGAGGCCGCCGTTGAAGTAGTGGTTGAAACAGCGCCTGCTCCAGTGGAAGAAGCGCCGGTTGTAGAAACCGCACCTGATGCGCCTACTGCCGAATAACAGTAATACCGATTTTTAGAACTCGTTATCATATTAAATGGCCCTGCAACAGTTGTTGTGGGGCCATTTGATTATGCTTGCTTTTTCAGTGCCACGCTTAATGGTCGCAGACCCTGCGTTGCCTTGCACTAGCACCAACAACTACGAAGTTGTCCTTAAGTCAACTGCGTCTTGCGTAGAATTTCCTTCTTGCCGAGGGGGATAAAAAAAGTGTGTTGGAAACCGCAGAAAGTGCTGCGCGGTTAGCTTTGCCAGTGGTAGTAATTGGCGGCTGCTTACGCCCCGCGATTTGAGTGCAGTAAAGAGTGCTAGCGTAAAGCTAACCACCAAATTGGTAAGGGCTATACTAAATAGGCCTACGGCGCTCCAGAAAACTTGAGCAGCACTTAGTTGAAAGCCACTGCTGAACATTGAAAAGCCAAAAAAACCGGTAGATATGGTCACATGTCTAATATCCAGTGGCAGGCCAAATATTTTACCAAAAAAAATTAGAAAACCGAGGCCAAACCCTAACAATACATTGCCCATAATGGCGCCCAAATTGTGCTCCACATAATGCGATAGTTTTACCCTTCGTTTTGCCGATATGAGTTTAGCAAGCCCCTTGTGGTTGCGCAAGCGGCCGGGAATATTGGCATACACCACCAGATTGTCGAAATAGCCCGATATAATGCCACTGCCAAACAGCAAAACGCCGGCCAATGCGGCAAACCAAACGTTTTTTGCTGAAAAACTTACATCCGTTAGCATTTTTGGTATCTCGTTCGCTCCTATTATTTGATGACCGCTAAAGGCATTATAGGCAGCGGCAATGGCAATGGTTAGTGGCAGTACCACAATTAAATTGCCAATAAGCGACGCGGTTTGACTGCGAACAACCCGTGCATTTAGCTCGGCTAACCGCTGAAGCTGCGGCCGCTTTGGATTTACATTGTCAAGCCCCAGTGCAATGGTGCTGGCCGTAAGTGCCGGCTGCTTGGTAGCAATGGTGCCGTGCAAAAACTGAATTACCAAAAAGGCCAGCGCATAATTTAATCCGTACGTAAAGCTGGCCCAAAAATAAGGTAAGTGTAGGTTGGTAAGTCCAATTTTGATGCAAGCAGCAAATGAGATGATGACGCCCCCCACCGCTGCGGACTTAAAAAACTGGCGGTATTCTTTTTTATTGGTAGTGATGTATTTTTCGCCTGTTTTGCTGCCATGCTCGGCTATTTGATAGGCCAAGTAAGACATGTTGCGGCTCAAGAACGGACGAATGCGATTGTGCTGATTTTCATTAGCTACAATTTTTTTGAAATATTCAGTGTATTCTGTGGCTCCCACATCAACCGCCGGCTCAATAATGGTAACAATGGTTTGCAACCTTTCCAAATGTTGGTGCAGCCTTTCCAACAAAAAACTTTGTTGCAAGCTGGTTCCTTTTTCGGGTACGGCTGCTCTAATTTGTTTAATGTTGTTAAGTCCGGCGTCAATCCTTTGCAGCATTAGGCTGTAAGTGTGTGATGCGTTGTGAATCAACAAATTGTTTTCCGCCAATTGGCGGTATCTCAACCAAGTCTTGTTTTGTTCTACAAAGGCATTGGTAGGCTGTAAAAGATGGCTGGCTTGTCGCATCAGTTTGTCATCAAGCCCCAGGGCCGCAATGCGATACGACAATTTTTCTCCGGCATCCAGCATCTGCTGCCGATTGCTTTTGCTTTCGTATTTTAGGTTTAGGTTAAGGCCGTGTACCAATCGTATCCAATACGAACTGGGTAGTGCCTCAACCCACATATAGTCGTTTTTTTGTCGAAATATTTTGCGCAGCACGGTGCGCATATCTTGGTTGGGGGGTAGGTTGGGAAACCATTTATTACCCAGCTTTTGCAGCAATTCCGAAAAAAAACCACTGCCTGTAAGCAAACCGCTTTCACAAAAAATGTACTGCAAATCAGACTGTTCTATCACGCTGTGCAAGGCGGTGGTCAACCGCATCTGTGCTGTACTATGGGCTTGTAAAAAAGATACCAACACATCAATTCGGTCGGCTGCAAAGCTCCACTGTCGGCTTTTTGCAGGGCGCAAAAAATTTACCACCTGTATCAAAATCTGCTGGTCAGATTTGAGCTTAAAAATGGCCTCCAGTTCAGGTTGGTAATTCATTTATGCAAAATTATAGCAACAATTTAATGAACGTAATGACACTTCCTTTTAAGTGGCAAGCTGGTGATTTACGCAAAAGTGCCAGCGGCATGTTCCAGCTTTTCTGGGGTGCCTATATCAATAAATTCACCATGGCTATGGTCGAAGGATACGATTCTAAAACGCGTACACAAATCGAGATACACATCAATCATTGAGAATTTTCCATTAAAGGCAATATGTTTAAACAAGGATTTTGAAACAATTTGTATGCCGCTAAATGCCTGCGGTTGCAAACTTGCCATAGAGGTATGGTTGAGTAAATCTGTGGGTTTCACCTCGCCCGATGCATTGTTTTTCCAGCCACTCAGCAAGCCCTGCTTATTAAAAAGCAATTGACGGCTGGATGCACGGTTGGTGGTAGCCAATGTAGCCAGTGCCTGACTGCTATTGTGGTGGTCTATCAAGGCATCCACATCCAGTGTGGTAAGCACATCCACATTCATGATGAGGCAATTGGGGCTTTGTGTTAAAAACGGCGCAGCTTTTTTTATGCCGCCGCCAGTTTCCAATATTTCGGTGGTTTCATTGCTAATGGTAATATGGCTACCCCAACCCTTTGCTTCCTCTATGGCGGTAATAATTTGCTGGGCAAAATGATGAACGTTTACCACCACGTTGGTGATGCCAAACTGCTGCAAATACTCCACATTGCGCTGCAGCACGGTTTTGCCATTTACCATGGCCAGTGCCTTGGGGTGGTGGTCGGTAAAGGGCTTAAGCCTAGTTCCCAGCCCTGCCGAAAGTATCATTGCTTGCATGCTATGCCAGTTTTAAAATTGTACATTAATACATACAATACTACGCTGTTTTGCAGCGCTCGGCGGTCTTTTTTGCAGCAGATTAACTTTCCAGAGTTTTTAGCCAATTGTTTTTGTTAAGATGATTTACCACCGTTTTTACCTTGTATTTGTTGCGCAGGTGGCGGGCGGTTTGCTCGGCGGCATACACACTGCGGTGTTGGCCACCGGTACACCCAAAATTTATCATAATGCGGTCAAAGCCACGTTTTAGATATTCTTCCACACTAATGTCAACCAAATCCCAAGCGCTGTTTAAAAAACTGGGCATTTTGGTTTCCTGCTCCAAGTAATCCACCACTTCTCTATCCTGCCCGCTTTGCGTTTTGTATTGGGTTATACGGCCAGGGTTTAAAATGCCCCTGCAATCAAATACAAATCCGCCACCATTGGCGCTATCGTCCTGGGGGTAGCCATTTTTTTTGTACGAAAAGCTATTGATGTGTACGGTAAGCGGTGTATCGGGGTTGGCGGTTGGGGGCGTAAACTGTTCAAGAATGGCTGGGCTTACGCAAATTTTTAGCATGCGCATAAATTCGGGCAAAATGATACTCAGTGGCCTATTTTCAATAAACCATTTCAAATTGCTGAGTGCCAGTGGAATGCTGGCTAAAAAATGTGCCTTTCGCTCAAACAAGCCTCTAAAACCGTAGGCACCCAGCACTTGCAACATTCTAATCAGCACATAACCGTAGTATTGGCCAATAAAAATATTACGATCCATTTTTTCGGGCAGTAGGGCGTCCAAACTGTCCATATAGTGGTTCAGCAAATCCTGCTTCCACTCGTTGGGTAGGTTTGCCCTGGCCTGCCATATCATGCTGGCTGCATCGTACTGCGGCGCACCTTTCATACCACCCTGGTAGTCAATAAAATACGGCTCGTTGTTCTGTATCATAATGTTGCGACTCTGAAAATCGCGAAACATAAAAAACTTGTATTCGGTACGGGTAAGGTAAGTGGCAAATGCATCGAAATCGTCAAGCAGGGCTTCTTTGTCGTAGGGGGTTTTTAGGGTATCGAGAAAATAATATTTGAAATAAAACAAATCGCTTTTAATGGCTTGGCGGCCAAACTCTTTGGCAGTAATGCACCAATCATAGTTCATGCCTTGATGGCCCAGCACCTGCAAACGTGCCAGTTCGCCAAGGCTTTTTGCAAACAGTGCTTTGGTGGCATCGGTGTAGCCGTCGGTCTCTAGGTAGTGCAGCAAGGCGTTTGTACCCATATCGGTTTGCAGGTAGGCAGTACCGTCGGTATTGGCCAACAAGATGCGTGGTACCGGAAGCTGCTTTTCGTTAAAATGGTTGGTGAAGTGGATAAACGCCGCGTTTTCCTTTACGTTGGGGTTGTATGTGCCTATCATGCTGCCATGGCTGGTGTTGATGCGATAGTACACCCTATCGCTACCACTTTGGGGAATAAGGGCTACATCCAGCAATTGCTGACCCTGTTGCTCAATATAGGTGTGGGCCAAGCGGGTGACCGCGGCCAGCGATTGCTGCATAGTTTTATGTTAGATGGCGGCGAAAATAGGTCAAAGCAAATTTGGTCGTTTCAATTGCCGCCGTATTTTTGCACTCCAAATGAAGAAAATCCATCATACTCATCACTTGTACTCTTACCACCGGTAGGCTGATTGTGATGTTGTGATCATAGTTGTTAGGGCTTACCGCTGGGTAAGCCTTTTATTTTTTTACTGATTCAATCCTCAAAAAAATGTCTGTTAACTTAAAAATTGCGATACAAAAATCTGGCCGCCTCCACGACGACAGCATTAGCCTGTTGAAAGATTGCGGTATTGATATAAAAAACGGTGTAAACCGCCTGATGGTAGAAGCCGAAAACTTTCCGTTGTCGGTGTTTTTTCTGCGCGACGATGATATTCCGCAGTACGTGGAAGATAAGGTGGTGGATCTAGGCATTGTAGGAGAGAATGTGCTGTTTGAAAAGCAAAAAGATGCTGTGGTGGTAGAAAAGTTGGGTTTTGGTAAGTGCCGCCTTTCTGTGGCAGTACCCAAGGTCGAAGAATATACGGGTCCGGCTTTTCTAAATCATAAAACCATTGCCACCAGCTACCCGGTTTTGGTGCAGCACTACCTACAGCAGCATCAGCTTACGGCCGAAATACACGAAATTAGTGGCAGTGTAGAAATTGCGCCCGGCATTGGGCTCAGCGATGCTATTGTGGACTTAGTAAGCAGCGGCAGTACATTGTTTATGAATGGCCTAAAAGAGGTGGAAGTAATTTTGAAGAGCGAGGCCGTGATGGTAAAGCACCAGGATTTGCACCCCGCACAGCAGCAACTGCTTGATAAGCTGCTGTTTAGAATACGCAGCGTAAAAAAAGCCAGAAAGAACAAGTATATTCTGCTAAATGCCCCCAACCACAACCTTGAAAACATAGTGGCACTGCTGCCCGGCATAAAAAGTCCCACTGTACTGCCTTTGGCCCAAAGCGGCTGGAGCAGCGTGCACAGTGTGGTAAATGAAAATGACTTCTGGGATTTGATAGAAAAGCTAAAAATAGCAGGTGCCGAAGGCATTTTGGTAGTGCCTATTGAAAAAATGATTGTGTAAACCCATACTAAAGGAAACATAAGATATGATTGTGTACAACAATCCCCTGCCGGCCAGCTGGGAAGGCATCACTGCCAGACCAGCCATTGAAGCTGGCGAACTATTTGGTAAAGTACAACCCATAATGGATGCGGTGAAAGCCAACGGTGACGAGGCTTTGAAAGCCTTTGCGTTGCAATACGATGGCGTAACACTGCAAGATGTATTGGTAAGCAGCCAAGAATGGGCGGCGGCGGAAAATGGTGTATCGCCTGCTTTAGCCCAAGCCATGGCCCAGGCAGCAGCAAACATTAGAGCTTTTCACCAAGCGCAGTTGACACCGCCGCAAAAAATTGAGACCATGCCCGGCGTGGTATGTTGGCGCCAAATGGTGGGCATAGAAAGGGTAGGGCTTTACATACCTGGTGGATCGGCGCCGTTGTTTTCAACACTACTCATGCTAGCCATACCCGCACAGCTGGCAGGCTGTAAGCAAATTGTGCTGTGTACACCACCCCAGGCAAACGGCAGCGTACACCCGGCTATTTTGTATGCCGCCCGCTTATGTGGCATACAAACGGTGGCAAAAGCCGGTGGCGCGCAAGCCATTGCAGCTATGGTGTACGGTACGGCTTCGGTACCTGGCGTGTTTAAAATTTTTGGCCCGGGTAACCAATATGTTACGGCGGCCAAGCAATTGGCACAGTTGCAAGGGGTGGCCATTGATATGCCAGCCGGCCCAAGCGAGGTGGCCGTTTTGGCCGACCACACCGCCAATCCGCAATTTGTGGCTGCCGATTTATTAAGCCAGGCCGAACATGGTGCCGATAGTCAGGTGATTCTTATAACTACCCACCAGCCGCTTATAGAGCAAGTGCAAGCCGCAGTGGCCCAGCAGTTGCTAACACTGCCAAGGCAAGCCGTGGCTCAGCAGGCTTTGGCCAATAGCCGCTTGGTGTATGTGCCAACAATGGTGAGCGCCATTGCACTGGCCAACGCTTACGCCGCAGAACACTTGATAGTAGCCACCGAAAATCCAGAAGCCGTAGCCGCAAACATTACCAATGCGGGTTCTATTTTTCTAGGTCATTTTTCGCCCGAAAGCGTGGGCGACTACGCTAGCGGCACCAACCACACCCTGCCCACAAACGGCTATGCCCGCATGTACAGCGGCGTTAGCATCGATAGCTTTGTAAAAAAGATTACCCTGCAGCAATTGTCGGCGGAGGGGCTACGCCAAATAGCCACTACTGTAGTAACCATGGCCGAGGCCGAAGGGCTACAAGCGCATGCAAGGGCTGTAACCATTAGACTGTAACCCAATTTTGACCCGTGTTGAGCGCAAGCACAATGGCATGGGCCTTTGAAAAAAATGGATAAACAAATGAACTTTAATCTGGACGCACTCATTAGGCCCAACATCAAAAGTTTGAAGCCATATTCATCGGCGCGGCACGAGTTTACCGGCGAGGCTTCGGTGTATTTAGATGCCAACGAAAACAGCCTGGGTAGCCCGCTGCCCAAATGGTATAACCGCTACCCCGACCCCTTACAGGCGCAGCTAAAAGAAAAGCTAAGCCATATAAAGCAAGTGCCGCCACAGCAAATGTTCTTGGGCAATGGCAGCGATGAATGCATTGATTTACTCTTTCGAAGTTTCTGTAGGCCAGGCGTGGACAACATTATTATTTGCCCGCCCACTTATGGCATGTACTCGGTAAGTGCCAACATTAACGATACTGCCATTAGAACCGCGCCACTGCTGGACGATTACCAGTTAAATTTGGCACATATTGAGCAACTGGCCGATGCCAATACCAAGATAATTTGGCTCTGCTCGCCCAATAATCCCACTGGCAACGATTTACACCGTGCCGATATTGAAGTGGTGTTGAATAATTTCAATGGTTTGGTGGTGGTGGATGAAGCCTATATCAATTTCTCGCGCCAAGCTACGTTTGCCAAACAATTGGCAGACTACCCCAATTTGGTGGTGCTGCAAACCCTTAGTAAGGCTTGGGGCTTAGCCGGCCTAAGGCTTGGTATTATGATGGCTTCGCCAGAAATAATTGCCATAATCAACACGGTGAAGGCACCTTACAACATTGCGCAACCCACGCAAGATTTGGCCATAAAAGCACTTGATAATATGGCTGATGTAAACCAAATGATTCACCTAATTGTGGACATGCGCAATGCATTGGCCGAGGTGTTTGAGCAAATGCCCATTGTTGAAAAAGTGTACCCATCGGCGGCCAATTTTTTTCTGGTAAAAATGTATGGCGCAAAACAGGTTTACGACTATTTGATTAGCAGGGGCATTGTGGTGCGAGACCGCAGCAATGTGCAGTTTTGCGACAACGCCTTGCGCATAACCGTTGGAACTGAACAAGAAAATACGCAACTGGTAGATGCCATGGCAGATTACATGGACTTGCTGGCCGCGCAAAACAATTAATGATTATGGCAAAACGTATTTTGTTTATTGACCGCGATGGCACCCTCATTAACGAGGCACCGCCTACTTACCAACTCGATGCTTTTGAAAAACTGCGCTTTTACCCGCATATGTTTTTTTACATGCGCCGCATTGCACACGAGCTCGATTTTGAATTGGTAATGGTAACCAACCAAGATGGCTTGGGTACCGAAAGTTTCCCCGAAAGCAGCTTCTGGCCTGTGCACCAATTGGTAATGGATAGCCTTGAAGGCGAAGGCATACACTTTGCCGATGTGTGCATTGACCGCAGTTTCCCGCACCAGGGTTTGCCCACACGCAAGCCGGCTACCGGCATGTTGGTAAAATACTTGAACAACCCCAATTACGACCTGCCAAATTCATTTGTAATTGGCGATAGAATAACCGACATGCAACTGGCCCAAAACCTTGGCTGCAAGGGCATTTGGCTAAATGCCGACGATGCTTTGGGTGCCAACGATACGGCCATGGATGTGGATTTTTTGCGCAACCAAACGGTGGCTCTGGAAACCACCGAGTGGGAGCGGATTTATACCTTTTTGAAAGCCGGCTTGCGGCAAGTGCAGCACCAGCGCCATACCAACGAAACTAAAATTGATATCGACCTTAATTTGGACGGAACAGGCAAAGCCAACATTAATACCGGCCTTGGCTTTTTTAACCACATGCTGGAGCAAATAGCCCGCCATGGCGGGTGCAACCTAAGCTTAACCACCTTGGGTGATTTGCACATTGACGAGCACCATACCATTGAAGATACGGCCATTGCGCTTGGCGAAGCTTTTGCGCTGGCCTTGGCCGATAAAAAAGGCATTGAGCGCTATGGCTTTTGCTTGCCCATGGATGATGCGGAGGCTAAAGTGAGCATTGACTTTGGCGGGCGGCCCTGGCTGGTATGGGACGCCAGTTTTCTGCGCGAAAAAGTAGGCGATATGCCCACCGAGATGTTCTATCATTTTTTTAAATCGTTTGCCGACGGGGCCAAGGCTAACCTTAATATTGCTGCAAGCGGCCAAAATGAGCACCATAAAATTGAGGCCATTTTTAAAGCCTTTGCCAAGAGCCTAAAAATGGCCACCAAGCGCGACTTGTGGAAAAACTACTTGCCCTCTACCAAGGGCGTGCTGTAAGCACAAATGCCCCGCAGCCAAGCTGATATGCTGCGCCAAAAGGGTAAGATTTTATTACGCAAATAAACAAAGGGTAGCATACCTACTGCATTAAAAAAAACAAGCTGATGAACGTTTCCATTATAAAATACAATGCCGGCAACATTCAGTCTGTTTTGTTTGCTTTAGAGCGCCTGGGGGTGCCAGCTACCGTTACCGACAACGCTGAGGAAATTAAGGCATCCAGCCATGTTATATTTCCCGGTGTGGGTGCTGCCAATAGTGCCATGCCTTACTTGCAGCAGCGCGGTTTAGACCATTTGATACGGCAACTTACCCAACCTTTTTTGGGCATTTGTTTGGGTATGCAGCTCATGTGTACCCATAGTGAGGAAGGCAACACCGCGTGCCTGGGCATTTTTGATTTGGCGGTAAAAAAGTTTCCCGATGAAGTTGATGGCCTGCCGCTTACGGTGCCGCACATGGGTTGGAATAATTTAACCCAAAAAAAAGGCCCGCTCATGGAAAATTTGCCCGACGAGATGTATGCCTACTTTGTACACAGCTATTATGCCGAAAGCAGCCCGAAGGCCATTGCCAATACCCACTACGGGCTAGATTTTAGCAGCGCTTTGCAGCACCGCAATTTTTACGGCGTGCAGTTTCACACCGAAAAAAGTGCCGACGGCGGAGCCCAAATTTTGAAAAACTTTTTAGCCCTAACATCATAATCCATTCATGATGCTGAAGCAATTTGTAATACCCGCCATTGATGTAATTGATGGCAAATGCGTGCGTCTGTCGCAGGGCAACTATGCCCAAAAAACCGTGTACAACGAGCGCCCGCTTGAAGTGGCGCGGCAGTTTGAAGACGCCGGAATTACCCGCCTGCACCTGGTGGATTTGGATGGCGCTAAGGCCGGTAAAGTGGTTAATTGGAAAGTGCTGGAAACCTTGGCTACGCATACAAAGCTGGCCATTGATTTTGGCGGGGGTATAAAAACTGCGGCTGATGTAAGTACCGTGTTGAATAGTGGTGCCGCGCTGGCCACCATTGGCAGCTTGGCCGTAAAACAACCCGAAATTTTTGCCAGTTTGGTGGCGCAGTTTGGTGCTCAGCATTTTTTTATTGGTGCCGATGTGATGCACGAAAAACTGGCGGTTAGCGGCTGGTTAGAGCAAACCGATTTGTTGGTGTACGATTTTATAAACCAGTGCAAGTTGCTAGGCATTACCCAGTTTTTTTGCACCGATATTGAGAAAGATGGCATGATGCAGGGCCCATCAACCGCACTATATGCCCGCATATTGGAGCGTTGCCCTGGCGTGCAGCTTACGGCCAGTGGTGGCGCCACTACGCTGGCCGATTTGCAGGCCCTGCACCAAATAGGCTGCATACATGCCATTGTAGGCAAAGCGCTGTACGAAGGCACCATTTTGCTTAGCCAATTGTAAACCCCGCACCCCATGCTCACCAAACGCATTATTCCCTGCCTTGATATTAAAGACGGACGCACCGTAAAAGGCGTAAATTTTATAAACCTGCGCGACGCTGGCCACCCGGTAGAGTTGGCTGTGCAGTATGCCGCCCAAGGTGCCGACGAATTGGTTTTTTTAGACATTACAGCCACCAACGATAACCGCAAAACGCTGGTGGGTTTGGTACGCGATATTGCCCGTCACCTCAACATCCCTTTTACGGTGGGTGGCGGTATTGGCAGTGTGGCCGATGCCAGTGCGCTGCTCGACGCCGGTGCCGATAAGGTAGCCATTAACTCGAGTGCTGTGCGCAACCCGCAGTTGATTAACGATTTGGCCCGCGAGTTTGGCAGCCAGTTTGTGGTGGTGGCCATTGATAGTAGGCAAACCCACGCTGATGAAGCTTTAGCTGCCGGCCATATGGTGCACACCCATGGCGGCAAGCAGCCTACCGGGCTGCACACCCAGCTTTGGGCGCAAGAAGTATGGCGGCGCGGCGCTGGCGAAATTTTGCTTACCAGCATGAATACCGATGGGGTAAAACAGGGCTTCGACATTGGCATTACTGCCGCTGTATCTCAAATGGTAAACATACCCGTCATAGCTTCGGGCGGGGCAGGCAGCATGGCGCATTTTGCCCAGGTATTTCGCCAAACCAACGCGGCAGCAGCATTAG
The DNA here is from genome assembly GCA_004292575.1 of Bacteroidota bacterium. GTDB lineage: Bacteria > Bacteroidota > Bacteroidia > Chitinophagales > Chitinophagaceae > Phnomibacter. The sequence continues at coordinate 16,287 of RDXD01000386.1, read as the reverse complement.
CAGCCAGTATTTTTCATTTTGGCGAAATTGCCATCCCGCATTTGAAAGACTATCTTTACGCGGAAAAAATACCCATTAGGCTATGAGCTACGTTACCGCCGTGCTTGCAGTAATCACTGCCATTATTGTTGCCCTATGGCGGGCGGCAAGCAGCCGGCAAAAGCGCCGCCAGCTGCATAAAAACCAAGCGTGGAATCAGAAACTGGATGATTTGATAAACGCTTACAAAAAATATAAGAAATGATGATTGCTGATTTTGATAAATATCCCGATGGATTGCTGCCTGCGGTGGTACAGGATGCCCGCACCAAAACGGTGCTGATGCTGGGCTTTATGAACGCCGAGGCGCTGGCCGCCACGCAAATACTGGGCAGGGTTACCTTTTACAGCCGCAGCAAGCAGCGCCTGTGGACCAAGGGCGAAACCAGCGGAAATTATTTGTTGGTAAGCCAAATGCTTATGGATTGTGACAACGACACATTGCTGATAAAGGCCCTGCCACAAGGCCCCACCTGCCACACCGGCGCAGCCACCTGCTTTAACGAGGCAAATGAAGCCGTCCATTTTTTAGACCAATTGGACGCTGTAATTGCCCAACGCAAGGCCGAGCCCAGCCAAGACTCTTACACCGCCAAACTGTTGGCCCGTGGCATAAACAAAGTGGCCCAAAAAGTGGGCGAAGAAGCTGTGGAGCTGGTAATTGAAGCCAAAGACGACAACCCCGACTTGTTTTTGGGTGAGGCTGCCGATTTGTTGTTTCACTACATGGTGCTGCTGCATGCCAAGGGTTTTGGGTTGGCGCATGTAACCCAGGTGCTGGAAGCACGGCATCAAAAGAAACCTTAGCACCTACCCACGGTAATTCATTTATCCGAAATCATAAATCATCAAATCCAAAATCCATTAGTAGGGCTTACCCCAACAGTTCTATCACCATGGCACTGGCGCCACCGCCCCCGTTGCAAATGCCTGCCGCACCGTATTTGCCCCCATGCTGTTGTAGCACGTTTATAAGCGTTACCAAAATACGTGCGCCGCTGCAACCCAGCGGGTGGCCCAAGCTAACGGCGCCACCATGTACATTCACGTGGTTGGCATTAAGTTGCAGTAGTCGGGTGTTTTCTATGCCCACCACGCTAAAGGCCTCGTTAAGTTCCCAGAAATCGATGTCCGCCAACTGCAAACCCGCTTGGGCAATGGCCTTGGGCAACGCCAGGGCCGGGCTGGTGGTGAACCACTCGGGGGCTTGCTCGGCATCGGCGTAGCCTCTAATTTTTGCTAGCGGCTTCAAGCCCAGTTCAGCAGCCATGGCTTCACTCATCAGTAGCAGGGCGGCTGCGCCATCGTTCATGGTACTGGCGTTGGCGGCGGTTACGGTGCCCGTTTTGGCAAAGGCAGGGTTAAGCGTGGGTATCTTATCAAAGTTTACGTTAAAAGGCTCCTCATCTTTTGCAATCAGTAGGGGTTCGCCTTTGCGCTGTGGTATGCTTACCGGTACCACTTCGTTGGCAAAAAAGCCATTTTGCCAAGCCGCCTGGCTGCGCTGGTAACTCTGTATGGCAAAGGCATCTTGCTCGGCACGGCTAATGCCACAGGTACTGGCACAAAGCTCGGCGGCCACACCCATGGCCTGCCCATCGTACACATCGGTAAGCCCATCTTTGGCCAACCCGTCCACAAGGGCGGTGTTGCCGTACTTATTTCCCCAGCGCAGTGCCTCGGCATAGTACGGCACGTTGCTCATGCTTTCCATGCCGCCCGCCACCACCACTTGGGCGTGGCCTAGGGCAATACTTTGTGCTGCCAATGCCACCGCCTTCATGCCGCTTGCACACACTTTATTTATGGTGGTGCAGTTGGTGCTGTTGCTAAGGCCTGCAAATTTTGCCGCCTGCCGCGCCGGTGCCTGCCCCAAGTTGGCCTGCAGCACGCAGCCCATCAATACATCTTGCACCGCCTCTGGCGAAATGCCTGCTTTTTCTACCACCGATTTTATGGCAATGCCCCCCAGCTGGGTAGCCGATAGGGCCTTTAAACTGCCGCCAAAACTACCCATGGGTGTGCGCACAGCCGATACTATTACAACAGCATTCATATAGCTAACATTTTTATGCGGTAAATGTAGCGTACTGGCAAAACATGCCAAGCCTTAAAGATTTTGCGCCCCATGTTTTTTTAAATTAGTAAAACGTGTAACTTAGTTCAATTATCAGAGTATTCTTTGTAAAAAAATCAAACAGTTTTAACCATGGTTAGACATTTACAAGCGCTTTTTATTGTAGTTTTTTTATTTGGGGCTTCTTTCGTAGGCTTAACACAGGTTGTTACGATAAATGCTATACCTAGCAGCACCACGTCACTAAGTGGACTGGGTGTTCAAAACCATCATGTAAGCGAAAATTTATACCGCAATGCCGAAATTGGCAATACGGCTTTTACCACAACGCCCATTGGGCAGTTGGCGTTTATAGTGTCTTCGGTGGGTGCCCCCAGCAGTTTTACCAACGTAAAAATCTCGCTTAAAAACGAGCCTGCCACCACCAATGTACTTGCCGCCAGCACCGTGGGTGCCATTACTGGTTACACCCAAGTGTTTAATGGCACCATAAACGCCAGCCTTACCGGCTTTGCCTATGCAGTGTTTTCTACACCATTTACAAGGGTGGCCGGTACTAATTTAATGGTATTGATTGAGCGCAGTGACAATATTTCCCACCCCGGTTTCCTTTATGTGGCGTCGCTGGATAATCCCACAGGAACCAGCACCAACACGGTGCGCCGCTTTAATGGTAGCACGGCACCTACGTCTTCTAGTGCTTTATCGGTAAGTACCTTTAGGCCGGCCATACAGCTGCTTGGCCCCGCCGCCACCACCGATGCACAGCTGCGTTTGCTGGTAAACCCAACCCCTATTACCTGCTATGATGGCCCTCAACCCGTATCATTGGTGGTGCGCAATGCCGGCACCAACACCATTGCGGCAGGCGCAGCCACTGTTAGCCTGAGCACCGGTAGCCCCAATGCTGCTTTTTATACGCAGACCATTGCCAATGCAATAGCACCGGGTGGGCTGGCTACGGTTAACTTTAGCGTAAACTTTAATGGAACGGGCACCACTTTAGACACGGCATTGGTACAATTGGCTGGTGATGCTTCTGCGCTAAACGATACCCTTTTTGGACAGGTCATCACAGCCGCTAACCTCACCGTTAGCAATGCTACGCCTATTGTAGAAGATGCAGAAGGCCCTTTTCCGCTCATCAATTTTACCTCTCCCGTGGTTGGTAGCTACAGCTTATGGGATTTGTGGACTGGGCCACCCGAGCTTAAAACGCCAGATTATACCGTATCTGTAACACCGCACAGTGGCAATAACTTTTTCTATTTTGACTCATGGTCGCGGGTGGGCGAAACGGGCTTTGTGTCGCGATTGTTCAGCAACTGCGTTTCGCTGGTGGGCGCAGGTACATCGGGCTGTTCGGCAGACCTTAACTTTTGGATGATACAAGAAAACAGCTTTCCGGCCGATTTGGACTCGGTGTATGTAACCGTAAGCACCAACAAAGGCCAAACATGGACGCGCCTCGTTGGCTTTGGCCGCTACAACGCTGCAAACAGCGAGCCCACATGGAAAAATGAAGTCGTAAGCCTTAGTGCCTACAAAGGCCAAACCATACAAGTTGGCTTTGAGGGCGTGCATAAGTTTGGCAACTTTATAATCATTGACGACATTACGGTGAGTACCAATTGCCTGCTGCCCATAACCATAGCCCAATTTGCCGGCCAGCGGGTGGCACAAACCAATGTGCTGCAATGGAGTACATCGGCCGAAAGCAACAACCGCGGGTTTGAGCTGCAGCGCAGTGCCGATGGCCAAGCGTTTTCTACCCTTGCCCAAGTGGCCACCAAGGCCCCCGGTGGCAACAGTACCAGCCGCCTTGAATACAGCTATACCGATAGCAAGCCCCTGAAAGCGGGCAATCATTACCGTTTGAAACAAACCGATAAGGACGGTAGAACAGCGTTTTCGACGGTGGTGTATTTGCGTGGCGACCCGGCTGCCGGCTTGCAGTTTACCAACTTGTACCCCAACCCAGCGGGCAACCGCGTATTTGCCAGCATTGCCGCTCCACGCAATACCACCGTTACTTTTGTGGTAAGCAACGCCCAAGGTAAAATACTACTGCGGCAGGTGACAACGGTTTCGGCTGGCAATAATACCGTTCCTATCGCCATTGGCAGCTTGGCCCCGGGCAGCTACATGGTAAAAGCCACCTGCGCCGAGGGCTGCGAAACCAGCGTGCAAAAATTTGTGAAACAATAGCGCCGTGCTCTAACTAAGGCGTGGCCTAAGACATTGACTTACATAGGGTTGTTTGTTGCAGTAGCAGCAGACACCCTTTTTTTTGCCCATTGGGTGCCATACCCTGCTGTAACCCCGCAGAGGCTATGAAACGGCTAATGAAATTTTCCAACGGACCAATGTATTGGGCTTGGCTTTGGCAGGCCAGAAGGCTTCTAACTGCGTTAAGTTGGTGCTAGCTAGACGGGTGTTTTTTTAGGCAGCAGGTATCCATGAATCACCACTAGCTTATGCTGTATAGTCAACAGCAGCCTTTGGACACAAGAGCGGCCTTGGTAATCGTTGCCAGCATTAAGCCTTGCTTTTTTTTTGAATTGGTCTTGCCATATACCAAAAATTTCAATGTCGAGTTTCTTGTGATGATATTATCCATATATTTGCCGATACTGGGGTACCTGCGGGGCCCCGGCAGTACAAGAAAGGCAGCGGTGAGCTGCCTTTTGGCTTTAAAGACCACTTAGGCCATGGTAGTTGTGGGTTAAAACTGCCTTTTTATAATGGTTGAAGGCAGTTCGATTTGTTTACGTTCTTTGAACTACGCTGTATTTATAGGTTTGTGCCGCTTGCGGGCTGACTTGCTGGCGAAAATGTTGCTGCGCAGTCCAAAATGCAATTAGAGATGGAAGCAAAACAGTGCTCTAAAAGGGGATAGACTGGTAGCCACAACCAACAGCGCGGAGGTATATTATGATGATAGTGGGGCCTTTTAAAGTTAAGGCTTGGCCGCTTTAGGACTGTTTATCCACTAACCAATCGTGTAAGTGACAAGACCGCTTCAAGCCCCTCCGCATCCCAACAATTGCAAAATCGTTGATTCGTTTTTCTGAAAAAAGCATCAGGGCTCATGGACGTCCTAAAGCAGATTTTGTATCCAATAGTCCCAAATCCATAAGGCTGAAATAATTGGAGATGATGCTTTACCTTGATTTATGACAATGGGTTTTTCCTGCCCCTAAGGTTGTTAACATTTTATTATAGAAAGAATAAGATACTTGTAGAGGGTAGAAGAGGGGGTAGAAAGAAACAGCCAGGGTGATTTTAAGAGCATGATTTTTGAAAGACAATATTGTAAAGGAAAAATTTGGCAACATCAATACCTTCCATGATTGCTTTTGGCAAATTGCGCAATTTTGTTCGCCAGCAAGGAGCGGTTCATTCGGGCACCATGGCACTGCGTTCATTGGCATCGATAGAGTTGATTTGGGTGATTTCTGCGGTTATGCTGCACATTGCAAAAAGCATAATGTTTAAGTATTGCAAGGTTTCATAACTTAATACTAACGTATAGTGAAAGGTGTAACAACAAAAAGGACGTATAAAATGCAATCATAACATGTTGTTGCCTCGGTTTTTTATTGGTTAAGTTATGGTGTAATAAGTATTTGGAATAAGATGAGAACGTGTGTACAAAAAATATAGATAGGTGCGGTGGTTTCGAAAAATTGCTATGGAATACCAATGAAACCTTGCACTAATTAGGCACTAGGCACCACTTGTGCTAGGTTTAAAGTTTCGTTCGTTTCCTCTATGCTTGAAAGGCGTGGGCGTATAGGCCAACAACGAAATGGGATTTTGCAAATGCTTTATACATTATGAGTTTTAAAAGGTTTAATACTAATACTGTCATGCAAAAAGTGGGTTTGTTCATTGTGTTTTTGTTTACGCAAGTGGTGTATGGGCAAACCACTGCTACCGTTGAATCCTTCCGAACGCTTAACAGCACTGAGCAGCGTCTTAATTTTTTGGCAGATAGCAATATCATAAAATTCGACCAGCCTACATATAATGCAATATTGGCCATTGTCCTAGAAAGGAAGGATGGCAAAGCCGAATTTTTTTGGCACTACAAGTATTATCGATTTGCCAGCCACTTTAAGATTGGTGAATCGAAGCAGTACATAGAAATAATTGCGGAAATGCTAAGGATTGCGGAGAAAAACGGGTTAGAAGCAGAATTGATTGTTTCGCAATGGCATAAACTCCTTTCTGAATCTGCAGACAATAACTTAGGCGAACAAGATTTGTATTCGGTGTATTTGAAGTTTTTTGAACAAATTAAACTTATCGGTTTCAATAAGTTTGAACGATACAAATTAGATGACATTCTAAAGATTATTGGTTGTAATTTTTATGCTTTGGGCGATTTGGAAAAAGGGTTAGAGTGTTTATTTGAAGCCGAAAAAATTTCTCAGGCAGCTCAAGAGATTAATGCCCACCAATTTACAATGATATTAAATACCATTCAAGCCATTTATGCCGAAGCCAAAAACTATCCCAAAGCAATAGTTTATGCCGAAAAGGTTTATGATTTAAATTTGAACTATAAATATACCGGGCTCCAATATTGGTTTGGAGTTTTCTGGCAAGCCTTGGCTTCGTTAGATATTGCACAATACAAGTTGGAGATGGGTGATTTCAAAGAAAGTGAAAAGTATGCTGAAAGAGGCTATCAGTTGTACAAAGCCCATGAGGATCTTAAAAGTTTAGAAAAAACAGTAGCATCTTTTGATGCACTACAGGTTTTGGTTAGGGTAAAACTACTATTGGGGAAAGTAGATGAGGTTGCGCCATTGCTGGAACGTATTGAGTTTTTAAAACCCAATATTGATTTCTCACTGGAGGTTAATTACTTTAAGCCGATGAGGCTTTATGATAATTACTATAGATACTACGAAGTTAAAAAGGATTATACAAATGCGTTTCGGTACTTAAAATTAGCCAGTGACATGAAAGATAGCCTTAGTAGGCGCAACGATAAACGCAAGCTTTGGCAAATTGAGTCGCGTGTAAAGACGGATAACTATATAACGCAACTAAAAGCAGCGGAAGAAGAAAAGTACTTTCAAGAACGCCTACGCAATTTGGCTGTAGGCACCTTGCTTGTATTTACTGTATTTGCCATAGTGTTTTATAAACGTATAAAAAAAGACAATAGCATTATAGTTAAACAAAAATCTCTACTCGAGCTGTCGTTGGTGGAAAAAGAAACACTTTTGAAAGAAATACATCATCGGGTTAAAAACAATTTGCAAATCATATTGGGCCTTTTTGATAAACAAGCCCGACAGGTTACTGATGAGTCCACTAAACAACTGATTAAAGCGGGGCAAGACCGTGTGTTTTCAATTGCCCTGGTACACCAAAACTTGTATCAGTCGGAAAATTTGACCACCATTGAAATCAAGGAGTACTTAGATTTACTCACTAAAAACATCGAAAAGTCGCAGAAAGGCGAGCTTCAAGATATAAAAATAAATTTGGATGTGGACGATTCGGTTGTGGATATTGATTTAGCGATTCCTTTGGGTCTGATACTGAATGAGTTGATAACCAATTGCTACAAGTATGCCTTTAAAGACCGCACTGAGGGCGAAATCATTATTCGATTCCGTCAAGAGAAAAAGCATTTTCTTTTTATGGTTCAGGATAATGGCGTGGGGTTACCTGAAAACTTTGATTTGAAAAAGTCGCTTTCCCTGGGTATGAATTTAGTACGCGGTTTGGTGAGACAGATAAACGGAGACTTAAAGGTTGTTTCAAATACTTCAGGAACAGTTTTTACGGTAAACAGCTTAAAGAATACATAAGGGAAAACAGGATTTTTGTTTTGCCGCAACCTCAAAAACTTAAATTGTTATGGGTAAGAATGTTCGTATCCTCATTGTGGAGGATGAATTTGTGACTTTAGATTTACTGCGTGACTACTTGGAAGAAAGTGGTTACGAAGTATCTGGCGATGCCATGTCGGCCGAGGAAGCAATTGCTATTTTGGAGAAAGGGGAAACTGATTTTGCGATGCTTGACATTAATATTAGGGGAAAGGAAAATGGTATCTGGATTGCAGAGCAAATTAATAAAAAGTATAGGATTCCCTTCATTTTTTTAACAGCACTAAGCGATTCTGGTACCGTTAAAACTGCTGCACGCACCAATCCTTATGGTTATTTGGTAAAACCCTTTAAACAGGCGGATATATTTACCACCATAGAAGTTGCACTTAACAACTATAATGAAAGCAAAACTGGGCTTCGCACAGCCGACTCTGGAAAAAAGACTTCTGATATGCAGATAAGCGATGCTATCTTCATAAAAAACAAAGATGTTTTCAAAAAAATATTGATCAAAGACATTCAATACATCGAAGCTTTTAAAAATTATCTCGAGCTGTATTTTGTTGATAGTCGCCAAATTATCCGTTCAACCCTAGCCGATTTCCAAAAGGCTTTGCCCCAGGACCATTTCATCCAAACCCATCGCTCATTCATAGTCAATATTAATTTTTTAGAAAGAGTTGGCAACGATTTTGTTGGTATTGGCAATACTGAAGTGCCTATTAGCCGTGGATTTAAAGAAAGTGTGTTGAAACTGTTGAAAATGTATTCCTAAAATTGACATTCAGCAAATAAGATGCTACAGTCGTCCCAGTTTTTGCACTTGTCGTCCCATTCTTTTTTATTGCAGCCATACTCTATTCATTTTTGTACTATAAATGTTGAAAGGGATAATATTTTTCAGCTTCTGGTTGAAAATTTTAGATACAGAAATATAGCTGCTGGAATTTGACTTTCAAGAGTCAAGTTACGCGACTTGGTTTTGACTGAAATTTAAAGCACAAATATATATTGTTCGTGGCTTTTAGCCCTTCTGGGTCTAAGGCCATGGCTATCAAACTTATTTTCCTATTGACAATGCAAAAAGGAGTACTTGAGATAACAATGAAAAGCATGAAGGTATGGATGATTTTAGCCATGCTGACTACTTCGTATGCTCTTCAAGCTCAATCTTTGTCGGGATCCACTTGGAATGTAACGGTGCCTACCTTGTTTGCCAAGCCCTACAATTTCATATTTGGCACAACGGGTAATAAGGGAAATGTCTTGTATCCCGATTCTACTTTGGCTGATTTTTCCTGGGCAGAGGATGGAAATGGTAATTGGTCAATTAAAGTAGAACGCATGGTGAGTGGGGTTCAGAAAATCGAAACTTTTTACGGTAAAATATCAGGCAATGTAGGTTCTGGGTTTTATTACAACACTACCAATAGAAAAAATTTAAAGCCACTCACTATGGTAAAGAAGTGACTTTGTAGGTAAATATGATGCTGGTAAAATGGAAACCAAAGAATCCCGTTTGTTGCTCAATTTTGTTCTTTCGTCCCAATAGATGTACTACTTGTCCCATTCTTGTTTGTCAAAGATTTTATATTCTAACTTTGATTAGAGAAATAGCCAGATTGCTTTTAGAATCGCTTTTTAAATATGCTTTAGTTTTCAATTAAGCTCACTTATGCGGTACATACTTCATTTTCTTTATATGGTTTTTGTAAAATCGCAAAAGACAATGTGTTGTACGGTGCTGTTTGTAGGTCTGTTGGCAATAACCGCTTTTATGCAATTCAACACTACGCCTGAACATGTTGATGATAGTGCGACAAGGGTGGGGGGAAATAGGACGATAAAACGCACATCATCTTTCCCTATAGGTGTATTCTTTGCACCCCTTGCCTTTGTTACCTACGGTTTGAATGGCGCTAAAGTGAGCGACGGACTTGTAAATGCAAAATTGGTGCACTCAGGCCCTCTGTATCCATTTGCCAGTCAGGTTGGATCAGCTTCAAGTGGTGCATGCAAAAATGGATTTACCGTACAAGAGACTCAATGCTCTGGGGTCTTAAGTACCCCTTTAGTTGGCAAGACACCTTTTAATGAAGTGTTTTTTGTTGTTGAAGCCTATCTCTGTTCATTGGTAGTAAATCTGTACACAAACGGTAGGCTCTATAGCACCCAGATGCTACGTTCAGGAAGTCGATACAAATTTCATATCAACGGAACGGCTCTCGAAGTAACAACATCAAACTACCATGAAGAAAATACTCGTTTCATTGGTTCTATTTCTATCAGCTGCCATAGCATCCGCGCAAAAAATTTCATTATGGGGTATAGATGTTAACTCCAACCACACGGCCTTCAAACACCATGGGCCGTTCAGGGATTGGACGCCAATCAATTACTGTCTTAACAGAGTGCTTTGGGTGCATTCAACCAACAAAATTTCGCTTTGGGTTACTGACGATAACAGGAACTATATTAGTCATAAGGAACATGGGCCTTTTGCTGGTTGGTCTGCAATTAATTATTCTGACAATAAAATTTTGTGGGAACACACCAGTGGTAAAATTAGGATTTGGAGTGTGGATGACAAAGGCAACCATATTGGTTCTAAAGAGCATGTTCCCGGCAAAGGTTGGCGTGTGGTAAACTATTCCCAGGGTAAGCTTTTGTGGGTACACGATGACGGCCGCATCTGCATTTATACCATCGATAAAAGCGGGAATTCCACAAAAGCAAAGGTGCATAACCCACCTGCGGGGTTTTATCCAATCAACATATTTGGCGCTACTAATCAAATTTTGTGGGCACATACCGATGGGCGCGCCGGTTTGTGGAACCTTGATAAAAATGATGAATTTACAGGGTCAAACTTCTATGGTGCCAATCGTGGATGGTCCGTGATTAATTATTCTGACGATACGATACTATGGGGACATGAAGATGGGCGTATAAGCATTGTGGCCGTAGATGAAAATGGTGTTAAAATAGACGCTCAATCTAAGGTTCATGGTCCATTTAGCACATGGCGGCCTATTAATTATTCAGACCACAGCGTGTTGTGGAATACGTATTAATTTGTGGATTGTATTAAAAAGCGGTAATTAGTGGGAACTCGTAAATTAAAGCTAACTCAATAATTTCAAAGCATTATGAAAAAGACAATCTTATTTACATTTGTATTATTGGCATTTGCTTTTGTGCATTTGCAAGCACAAAGAATTACGGTCTGGACAGCTGATCCGGATGGCAATCTTATAGCACCCAAAACAACTAATGTGGTGGCTGGCTGGACGCCTATTAATCTTTCTGACAATAAAATTCTTTGGGCAAATTCCGCAAATAGGATTACTATCACGTCGTATGATTTGGATAACAAGCAGATTGCTTCTAAAACGCATGGTCCATTTGCTGGTTGGCAGGCTGTTAATTATTCCGATGACAGAATTTTGTGGGCGCATGACGATGGCAGCATCAATTTGTGGCGCATTGATAATTTTGGTGAGAAATACGCCGAAAAAAAATATGCGCCTATTCCGGGTTGGCATGTTGTAAACTTTTCAGTGGATAAAATTTTGTGGGTACACGATGATGGTCGAATCATAGTATGGACCATGGACTCTGATGGCAACAGATTGCGTTTTAAAGAGTATAGGCCGTCCGCAGGTTGGCATCCCTTAAATTGTGATGGCTACAGCAATCAAATTTTATTTGAGCACGAAGATGGTCGTGCCAGTTTGTGGACGCTTGATGACAATAGCAACAGAATTAATATGAAGGAACATCGGGCACCAGCAGGTTTTCATTGCGTCAACTATTCAGGCGGAACCATACTTTTTGCCCATCCTGATGGTCGATATCTTCGCTATCAAGTTCAATACGACGGCACTTTAATTAATACGAAGAGTCATGTTCTTACCCAAGATTGGCGTGTAATAAATGCTTCTAATGGTCAAGTGCTGTTGTTTAGTGAGAAACCAGCGCCGCCTGCACCGGTAGCTGCCGCAGTGGCGCCTAACGCGGTTCGCTTCAGAAATAGGTTTACGCCAAATCAATGGATTAATATAGAGACTGGCCCTGCTGTAGCGGGACCTGTGCAACCTGCTTTCCGAAGCGCTCAATGGCGCATGCTCCCAATTGCGGGCACAAAGTTTTTTCGGTTACAAAGTGTTTGGAAACCTACTTTGTTTCTGAATATTGAAAGGGGGCCAATAGAAGCAACTGCGGTTACAGATGCATTTAAGAGCGGACATTGGGAGTTGGAAGAAGTGGTTGAAACCAGAGCAGCGGGCGCACCAATTCATTATCGCTTGAAAAATAGATGGAAGCCCGATATTTATCTGCATACTGAAAAAGGTAGGTTAGAGGCAAGTGCAGTGCCAACTTCTTTCCAGAGCGCCAACTGGATAGTGGAAAGAACCTGGTAACTCTCATTTAAATTTGGTAAGACTTTATGAATGGTCTTTTGGATTCTTACATACATACAACCTTAGACTTTTAGCATATCAATTTCTCATTCATCTAAATTTTAAAAATCATGAAAAAAAAATTTCTTTTGCTGGCAGTGCCATTCGTTGCGCTGTCTTTAACAAGTGTACAAGCGCAATTCACCAATAAGTTGGAGGAAGTATGTTTTAAGGCAAACCTAATTGAGGGTAGTGGCACAATTACATTTCCTGTAGCTGATTTTGCAATTTGCGCTTATACTACCCAGGTTTCTGTAGGTGGCAAGTGGGTAGATGTTAAAGTAAATGAGAAAACACCCCAAAGTGGAAAATACGCTTTTAAATACACTCTTCCTGCTGGTGTTACAGTTAGCTACCCCATAAGCGTAAGGACAGTCACGAACCGCCAAACGGCATCTGTATTTACAATTACTGGCCCTTGCGGTTCGCTCAAAACGGAGACGTTAGAGTATAGCAAAGGAAACAACCTTGTTACCATCACTAAAACTATTGGGAAACTAGATACTACCAGTTTGGTGCTACCTAGTGCTAGCGATTTTAGATTAAAACAGGTTGATTATATGCTCTCGCATAGTGGTGATGAAGCTGATATCTATGCATTTTTTATGAGCGTTGGGGATAAACGAGGCTTACCAAGTAAGCGGGACAATAAAGTGCGATTCCAGATGAGTCCGACGGGTCAGAATCGTATCCTCATCGTGAATCCAAGTAATTTGGTACGTACTTACACCCTCACTGTGGAATTTAATGCCCAATAATAACTGCTTTTATTAACCCCTAAACTAGATTTAAAAAAATGAAAAAATTACTATTACTGTCCTTTATTATTGCATCAGTGGCTGCTTGCAAAGATGGGCAAAAAGATACGAATGCCACGCCAGCAGCTACCCAAGTTTCTGAGGTGCAATCCGATAAAGCCGGCGTGCAAGGCGGTGCCGACACAACGGCCATTACCGATGTGGTGCACAGTTTCTATAAATGGTATGATGCCCTTTTAAATGACGAGAAAAGAGCCATAGACTTTATAGATGTAAAAGGCAAGTACGCAAAAGTGGACACGGCTAGATTTGCTATGTATAGTGCGGAGATGATGAAAAGCGGCTTTATAAGCCAAGCCTTTATTGACAACGAAGTGGTTTTTCTTAAAGGGCTTGAAGTTGAGTGGAAGAAAAACAATGAAGACGGCAGTGAAATGCTTACAGGCTTGGATATGGATACGAATTTCTGTGGGCAAGATTGGGATATTAAAATGTACACAACCGGTGCCATTAAAATAGATGCACTTGCAGCCGACAAGGCAAAAGCTACGGTTGAAGGCAGCAAAATAGAATTGGTAAAGGAAAGTGGAAAATGGCTGATTTCTAAAATTAGTTGCGAGTAGAAATGCGAGCGGTTTAGGATTGCCTCTCCCGCTTCGTTTGCCTACAGCTGATTCTTAATGGCGTCCGCGTTTTGGCGTATTGGCTTGGTTTAGAGGATGTCATTAGGATGTTTGACCGTGAAATTATTATATGGACTTATAAAGAGGCGAATTTCTTGTTGCCAATATTGCGTCGCTCGGAGGGCGTTTAAGCAGCTTGTTTTTATTCGCCGAAGTGGTAGTGGTGTGTTTTTTTTGAATGGAAATCTTTGCGGGAATTGAGGGGCGACGCTTACTTAAATTCCAAAAAAATGGAGTCCGTATCCATTCTAAAGCCTCGTAAAACATGTGTGCTTCCATTGCTACACAGTAAATTCTAGTTAACAAGAATCGGCGTTGGCCATTCATTAGTTTTAAATGTCTATTCAATCATTCAATATTAAATTCTAGGTAAAATGAAAAGTCACGAAATTGATTATCGCATTCATGGCGAAGAATTGCAAGCTGTTGAAGTTGAACTTGATCCAAGTGAAACGGTCGTTGCGGAGTCCGGTAGTTTTATGATGATGGGCGACGGCATAGAAATGTCCACCATCTTTGGCGATGGCACTGGGCAAGACAAGGGCTTTATGGGCAAGCTTTTTTCAGCGGGCAAACGGATGCTGACTGGTGAGAGTTTGTTTATGACCGCATTTACAAATGTTGGATCGCGAAAGCAGCAGGTAACCTTTGCCGCCCCCTATCCGGGAAAGATAATAGCCTTGGATTTGGCCGGGCTGGACGGTAAAGTCATTGCTCAAAAGGACTCATTCCTTTGTGCTGCTAAAGGTGTTACTGTGGGTATAGAGTTTCAGCGGAAATTAGGAACCGGTCTTTTTGGTGGCGAAGGATTTATTATGCAAAAACTGGAAGGAGATGGTATGGCTTTTGTACACGCAGGCGGTTTGGTAATTGAGCGGGAGTTGCAACCGGGTGAAGTGCTGCGGGTAGATACTGGCTGTATTGTGGCATTTACCAGAGGCGTTAGCTACGATATTGAGTTTGTAAAAGGCGTAAAAAATATTTTGTTTGGTGGCGAGGGATTATTCTATGCCACACTGCGCGGGCCTGGTAAAGTTTGGACCCAAACCATTCCAATCAGCCGCTTAGCAAGTCGTATTCTTGCTTATGGTTCTACTGGCACAGGGCGCAAAGAAGAAGGGAGCATCTTGGGCGGATTCGGCGATCTTTTGGATGGAAAGTGACGGGTTGCTACCCAGCTGATGTATTTACACTTGGCTAATTGAATCACAGAAACGCTTGCTTGTAAGCACATATTTGGATAAGGATTTTAAGGGCTATTGTCATTAAAATTAATGCCTTGTATGTGCGCTTTTTAGACATACAGGCTGCAGAATTCAGAAGCCGCCGTAAAGTTGGGCATGCGGTGTACACGACTACAGATGAAGCTAAGTTATTTTTAAACTACTATTAATTAAGACATAAAAATGAAACTCAAAACGTACCTAGCTGTGTTACTTGTTTTTTGGTGCTTAGCTGCTTTCAGCCAAGCTGCTAATCCAAACCATGATGCGTCGGCGTATGCTAATCGGTGGAGGCCTACGCAATACATAATGGCGCAAAATGGCGTTGCCAAAATTGGTGTTCCGCCTTCGCCTACGCATGTTAGTGCACTATGGGACTTTACCGACGTTGTTGTGAATGATACGCTCAGTTACATTACCCTGCACAGTAAGGCCAACTTTAAGATGCTTTTAAACATCGAAAAGGGTAAAGTAGAATTGTCTGAGGTACCCACTTCTTTTTGGAGTGCGCAGTGGTATTTAGAGTACATCAACGACAATGGAAAGGTTTGGTGGAGAATAAAGAACCGATGGAAAGGCACCTACCTGAATATTGAAAAAGGGGTGCTGGAATGCACAGCAGTACCCGCTGCTTTCTTGAGCAGCCATTGGGAGGCAATCTCGAATTAGTTTTCAAAAATCTATTGACTATTCATTGTTGGGTTGTCGATGGGATGTGATACTTTAAATTGCAATTAGTTTTTGCCACGTGAAAATATAGTTTCGACTATTTCTTTTACAATCACAATTTGACTGGACATATTACTGCTGGAAAGCTAAGTTATGTAAATGCCTTTAGTTTTAATGGTCAGTCCGGTTCGCAGTCCGGAGATTATCTTGCAACAAGTGATATTTGGAAAGCCACTAGACCATAGGCGGCCACGGAAACAACAGCAGCCATCACTATACCACTAGACAGTAAGACTTTCGTAGGTTCTGGCGATTTTGAGTGGTTAAATCCATCTTTGTGGAGAAATCTAATTAATGAAGAATGTGGGACTGTTTTAGTCAATTGATGAAAGTATGAAACAGCCTGAGGGTGGTGTCCCAAACTCTGATGCGCTACCGAGGCAGGGCCTAACAATTTTAATAAATTACATAACACAAAAAAGCACAAAAAATGAAAAATCAACATAAACGAAAAACG
>RDXD01000230.1 GCA_004292575.1 Bacteroidota bacterium | reverse complement strand
TGCGCCAAACCGTCTTAAAAATTTAACGATTGTTGTGGTTATGGTGCCACGGCCATGACGGTTGGCAGCGGTAAGCTTTGCACAGCAGTGCAAGTTTGTTAAGCGGCTAAATGGTGGCGCCGCCGGTTCAGCACCAAGGTTTGAGTTGGTTAGCGTTTGTGGCTTTTTTGTGCGTGTGTGCAAATGCGTTGCACACAGTTAGCCCATGCAGTGATGTGCCCGTTGGGCGTTTTGTGGCGGTGCCACAGACCTCATCTTAAGGCCATGGCGCACCGCGTAGTGAGGTTGGTTGCTACAGCCCCAAGCCCAATTTGGAATAGGCGTATTTTAGCTCAATGCTACAAGCGCTGTGCGCACACCCGGAGTAAAGATAACCGTTTGTGCTGCCATCATTAGTTTACCATTGTTTACCATAGCCGCTGCCGAAAGGCTTACCAGCGTAGCAAAGCACTGGCCCAGGTAAAGCCACTGCCAAAGGCTGCCAGGCAAACCAGATCGCCGGGGTTTACCTTGCCGTTTTCCCAGGCTTCGCACAGCGCCAAGGGCACACTGGCGGCGGTGGTGTTGCCGTAGTGTTGAATGTTGTTATACACCTGCGCATCGGTTAAACCCAACTTTTGCTGCACATACTGCGCAATGCGTAGGTTGGCCTGGTGGGGAATAAGCAAATTAAGATTGCTGGCTTGCAAGCCATTGGCCGCCAAGGCTTCCATAATTACCTCGGGAAATTTAACCACCGCCTTTTTAAATACCGCTGGTCCGTCCATGTACGGAAAGTTTTGGGCATCGTCTATCATGGCGTGGCTCATAAACATTTGGCCTATCTCCGCCTCGTCAAAATGCGCCACGGGCTGCGGCACCCAATGGTTGGCATGGGTTCCCGGGTTGTACATGGCCAGTATTTCGGCGCTGTGGCCATCGCTGTGCAAGTGTGTGCTTAGTATGCCTTGGTTGGCCTGGTGGGTGGGCTGCAGCACCACGGCGGCAGCACCATCGCCAAAAATAACACTCACGTTGCGCCCGCGGGTGCTAAAGTCGAGGCCAAAACTGTGCTTTTCGGCACCAATAACCAGTATGTTTTTGTACATGCCCGTTTTAATAAACTGGTCGGCCACGCTAAGGGCATATACAAAACCGCTGCATTGGTTGCGTACGTCTAGGGCGCCAATTTCGCCCATGTTTAAGGCCCTTTGTACCAGCACGCCACAGCCAGGAAAGTAGTAGTCGGGGCTAAGGGTAGCAAACACAATAAAATCAATATCGGCAGGGGTAAGGCCCGCTCTTTCTATGGCTATTTTGGCGGCCTCCACGCCCATGGTGGTGGTGGTTTCTTCGGTGCGGTGGGCATAGCGGCGTTCTTTTATTCCGGTGCGCTCTTGTATCCAATCATCGTTGGTATCCATGTACTGGGTAAGGTGCTGGTTGGTTACTACCTGTTGGGGTACATACTTTCCAATACCCGCAATTTTGCTGCGTGGCATAGCCATATCGTTGTGTTTTAAGTAGGTTATCAGCCCTAAAAGTAGCACTTTGGCCAGTAAAAAAAATTACCCCCTTGGGCCTGCTGGTTTTTCTGGGCTTAATTGGCGCCTCAAAGTAGTAGCTGCCAGCCTCAACTCGGCCACAAAACTTTGGGTGATGGTATTGGTTGTTTGGCGCTTTGGCATAGCCAAACACCGGTGGTGGCTCTGCACTTTCGGGGTTGGCACATAAGCAAAAACCGCAGCCAGTGGGTGCTGGCAGCGGTTGGCCTCGGGGCGCCATTTAGTGGGCCCGGAGGGTTAAAATTTGGGGGTCAGTTTTGTAGCGGGTGGGCTTTGCGTGGCGTTTGCCATGGCCGCCACATTGGGGGCCGTTATTAGTACGGATTGTCTTCGCTAACCCGGCTAAAGTATCCGCTTGTATTGCCTTTTAGCAGCACGGTGTCACCATCTTTTTGCAGCTTGGTGTAGGTGCTAATGTTTTCGGTGGTTCTTAGTTCAAAAGCTTCCACAATGGTGTATCCGGGGTATTTGGCGGCAATGTTGTTGCGCAGTTTTCGGGGAACATCGTCGGTGGTAAGCCTTACGGTGCTGCCCACATATTCGCCATTTTGCGTAAAGTAGGCTTTTACCATTTCGTTGTCTTGCCAAAAGCTGGCGCAAAGCATGTTGTTAAGGGCATTGCTCCAGCCCACGTTGGCCACATTGCCAAATTCAGATTCAAAGGCTTTCAGGCTTTTCAAACTAACGGCCACGCCTTGTTTTTTGGGTGCTGCGGTGGCGGCCAAGGTGCTAAAGGCAACCAAACCGGCCAAAATGAAGTTTTTCATGTTTGTGGTGTTTTTTTGTTTTTTTGGATTGTTTACAGCACAAAAATGGCGTGCCCAAATGCCCTGTGCAAGTACATTGGGTGCAGCGGTGCAATGGGGGTGGCAAGCCAAGTTTTTTGGGGATGAAGGTATAAGCGGTAGCCACTGTTAAAGCAGTTAACGAAATGTTTCGTAGATGAGGTTGGTTTCACGCTTTTCCTACGCATATCTTGCCAATCCACTCTGCCAAATAGCCATCATCTCCTTCCTAAGTGTTTCGGGCTTAAGCACTTCCACGGCTTCGCCTAGGCTCAATATCTTTGTGGTAAGCTCATAGTTTACCAACGCCTGCAGAGTAAATACACAATACTGCTGCTGGCGCTCCACCATTTGCTGCGATGCATGCAGCCGCTTGGTGTGGAGATAGTGGGCCTGTTTTCCATACACTTTTAGTTTTATTTGCTCGGGCTCGGCACCCTCTAAACGGGTTACACCCACCATGTCTTTAAAGTAGTCCACGGGATTAATGTGGTTGTTTTGCCTGTAGGGCAGCTTTCCAGGCTTAATGCTTTCAATGCGGTCAAGCGGCGAGTTGTCGAGCCGGTGGTCGGCCTGGCTCCAGCCAAACAAGAACCAACGCTGGTTGCTTTGCTTTAGCCACCAAGGATGAATTTGCTTTTCAATGGCCACTGCTGCCTCAAAAGGCCGGTAGGCGATGGTTAAACTCGTTTTTGCTCTAATGGCTTCAAACAAAGGCTCCAGCCATTCAATGCCCTTTAGTTCAGGCGCTTCATCAAACAGCAATATGGGAAACGGTTGCTCTGGTATGGTGGCCAATTGCTTTTCCAATAAAGTCCTTAGGGCAGCCACTTCTTTTACCATGGGGAAGCCTTTTAGCTGCGCCAACACCTCATGCGCAAGTGTTAACGCAAATACCTGATCGGCGTTGGTGGCCGGGGCTTCCATTTCATACTGTCGGTCGGTGTAGTAGTAAT
Source organism: Bacteroidota bacterium (assembly GCA_004292575.1). GTDB lineage: Bacteria > Bacteroidota > Bacteroidia > Chitinophagales > Chitinophagaceae > Phnomibacter. The sequence continues at coordinate 1,512 of RDXD01000230.1, read as the reverse complement.
ACCTAATGCGGCCATCATCTGCAAAACCAACCGGGGCGGGGTTGTGTGGCAGGCTTTCAAGGTATTTCAAGTCTTTTTGTATGGTGCGGATGGTTACGGGCGGGGTATCGCCTTCGGCCAAATATTCGTTTACGGCTTGTAGCAGTTGCTGTGCGCTCCATCGGGTGCCGGGCGTTTGCAGGCAGCGGTCAATTACGGGTAGGCGCAGGTGCCGGCGGCGGTCGTTGGCTAACATGGTAGTATGGTTTCAGTTGGGGCTAGTGGGTCGGTTGGTCGCTATTCCAATACATTTTTTAGATTTAATGGCTTGTTTACTTGCACTTTTTTAATATACGGGCATCTCTAAAAAACTCCTCAGACGAGGCTTTCAGATTTTTTAACGATGAGGCCCGACTTGCCGGCATGAGGAAGTTAAAAAAACGGAGTAACGAAGTATCAGTGTTTTTAGAGGTACCCATAAATGAAAATCTTGAAAAACTGAGCTGATGTGTGTAGAGGCAGGTTCGCCAACAAAAAGTTTAGTCCTCAATAGCGGGTAAATTTTCAAGATCATTCAAATCTTTGTAACGGCCTGCGGCCTTTTTTGCGTCGATTAAATGGCGGAGGTGTAGTACCCGTACATTGATGTCATTAATCTGCTCAAGGGTTGATTGCTCAAAGGATGTGGAGAAATCAACTCCCTTCACCGAAGTTAGAATTTCAATAGCGTATGGCGGCCTTCCAAAACTAAATACATCAAAATCTTCTGAAAAGAATTGATCTTTGGGAATGGCAATGGCAGGCAAACCGAACGTGGTAATGGCTCGCAAGAGCTTCTGATAGTTTTCCGGCGACTTTTCCACCCAAATATCCATATCGCCGGTTGACCTACTGTAACCGCGTATGACTACAGCATAGCCACCTACCAAAATATATTTAACCTTATTTTTATTCAAGCAGTCAATAAAATCAAGAAAATCATCATTAAAAATATCCATGCTTATGAATGTTTTTTTGATGCATAAATCGTTCTGTCCACTTTGCCGTGCGCAAAATTAGAATCCCGAAATGCGGCTGCATTCATCACTACAGCACCGTTAAGTCTTTCGGAAATAGACTTATCAAACCAATATTGAAAATCGGCATTACCGTCCTTTATCATATTTCTGGCATCAAATGCAGTAACGTCAATCAATCTCCTTGCTCCAATGTTCAGTTTCATTTTTGAATATTTAAAAAACCTAGGTCACGCGTTTAGTGAATAGCCGTGGTTGTTTTCGTATCCAAATTTACAATAAAAGTTGGTGAGGCCAAGAAAGTTTGACCGAACAGTTGCTTAGCCAACACGGTACTTATAGCACCAAAAGCACAAAAAACCTTAGGGTAGGGTACACTTACATGGTATGCAAGCCATTAGCACCCGCACCCGCTAGCCAGTACTGCCGCATCAAACCACCACTGCACTTAAATTTCAGTACCTGCCTCATACAAGGCCGGTAGGCTGACACAGGCATTGTGCGAACCAAACATTCG
>RDXD01000229.1 GCA_004292575.1 Bacteroidota bacterium | reverse complement strand
GTACGCCCGTGCCTATCATAAGGGCTGCCACCACCTGCGGCCATCCCAAATGCTCTTGCAAAAACAGCACGCCAATAAGGGTGGCAAATAATGGCTGTGTGTAAATGTAATTGCCTACTATGGCGGGCCCCAGGTACTTGATGCCATAAATATTGAAGAGGTAGCTTAAAAATGTGGCGCCAAGCACCACAAAACTGAGGGCCAGCCAGGTGCTGCGGTGGAAGCTGGCAAAGTTGGTATGCCACAAATCGGTCAGGCCAAAGGGCATTATCATAAACATGCCCAGGGTGAATACCCACCGCATGACGTGTATGGGTGGATAAATTTTCATAAGGGGCCTTACCCAAGCAAAATAGAGGGCATAGCTGATGGTGTTGATGAGCACATACACATCGCCAAGGATGCTGCTTTGGCCGCTGCTGCCCGCCTGGCGCCACAGTATGAGCAGGGCAGCGCCGCCCACACCCATGGCAAGGCCTACGCCTTTTTGCACGCTAAACCGCTCGTGCAGCAGCCAACCTGCCGCAGCGGTTATAAATATGGGTGTGCCTAAAATGAGCAGTGCACCGTGTATGCTGCTGGTGAGCGACAGGCCTTTTACAAACAACAATTGGTTGATGGCAACGCCGGTGAGTGCGCAGGCTAAAAACCGGGGTAGGTGCTTTAGTTGTATGCCGGCCCGCGAGGGCTTGGCCAAATACAACAGCCAAAATAAGGGCACGCTGATGCCTATACGGGCCATGTTGAGCGCATAAGAGGTCATGTGGAGGGGCGTTACCAGCTTTACCATGCTAAAATTGAGGGCAAAAAGGAGGTTGGCGCTGAGTACGGCCAGGTGGGCTTTGGTGTTGTGGGTCATAATAATAATAATAATGATGCTGCTGCTGGGGGGCGCTTAGGGATGCTTGGGTGCAGGCAACTGGGCCAGAAGCGCACTTGCCACAAGGTGCAGTGGCGGCCCGGGCGGTGGTGCGGGCGGGGCTATGCGGCGCTGCTGCAAGGTGGCCAAGGCCTGCGCCAGGTGGAAATGCTGCTGTTGGCTACAAAGGCAAAACTGCTGCCGGGCCAGGTGTGCGGCCAAATAAAGCTGTTCGGTTTGGCCGGGTGTGGGTACAAAAATACAGCGCATGCCCAGCGTAAAGGCATCCATAACGGTGCTGTAGCCGCTGCGGCTAACCAGTACTTGGCTGTTTAAAAAGGCGGCCTGCAGCTGGCCGGTGCCAAGGTGGTTGTGCGCTTGTATGTGCGGGGGCAGCTGGGGCAGGGGTTGGCTGCTGCCGGGCAAGCCGCGTACCAGCAGCATGGGTTGGGTGCTTTGCCGCAGTTGGGGCAGCAGCAGGTTTTCAAATTGGGTGCGCTGTGGCTCGGGGCCCGATAGCACAATAATGGCGGCATACTGCGGTGTGGCTGGCCGTGGTGCAGGTGTAAACCGGCTAAGCCAGCCCAAATAGTGCACCGGTAGGCGGGGCGGCTTGGCGGGGTGGCCCAGCATGCCGCTGAGGCTATGGGTGGCTGTGGCCGCATAATCGGGTACCCAGCAGGCGGTAAAACGGTTGATGTGGCGGTAAAGCAGCCGCCGCACCAGCCCCTGCGCAAACCCAAAGCCGGTGGGCAGGGCCAATTGCAGCTGGTGGGTAACCAATACGCAGGGCACGGTGGGGTGGTGCAGGCCGTAGCGGTTATCGCTTATTACCACCTGCAGTTGGTGGGTGGCCACGGCTTGGGCCAGCCAGCGCCGCTCGTGGGCCATGGCTTTTAGCAATTTGGGAATTTGCGCCAGCAGGCCCCACACCAGCCCCTTGGTGCTGTAGCGTATGCCATAGCCGGGCAGCGCTAGGCAGGTAAGCTGCGGAAAGGCTTGCTGCAACAGCAGTTTTTGGGGGCCGCTGGCGGCCAGCACCACGGTGTGTTGCGCCTGCAGCAAGCTGTGTATAAGGGGTATGCAGCGGGTGGCATGGCCAAGCCCCCAATCGAGCGGGGCTACCAATAGGCGAAGTTTTTGTGGCGGGGTATTGGTCATGCGGTATAACAAATTACGGCTTGCGGCGTTATGGTGGCAAATTAAACCCATTTTTGGCGGTAAGGGCCATGGCCGAGCAGCGCTTTAGGCCAGTGGATGGGCAAAGCTGTAAAAGGGAGGGCCGGGTTGGGATGCGGTTGAAAATTTTGGGTTAGCGGCTAATTTTGATAACTTTATGCGCCCAAACACCATAACAATTATTAGCTTGCACGGTAATGGGCCGGTTTGCAATGGTAAATGGTTGAGGGGAATGGGCTAGAAAAATATACAGGGCAGGGATGTGATTGATTGAAAAAAAAACAGTTTCTACAACCGAAAAAGCGCAATAAAATTTAGGGTATGAAAAAGAACACTTGGCACTTGATGCTGCTGGCCGTGGTGGCGGCGTTTCTGTTTACCGCCTGTGCGGGTAGCCGCGGCTATGGCAGTAAAGGCGGCAAAGGCTGTGGCTGTGCTGCCAGAAAAGGCATGGTGGGCTATTAGTTTTTATAGCCCATGCAAACAACAGCAACGCAATTTTTGTATTGATGGCTATTAATTCATGTTTGATATGTTTGGTAAAACATCGCCTGAGCGCCACTTACTGCTCATTAATACTGCTGCCATGGCACAGCCCGAGGATTTGCAAGCCGAATTGGAGGGCTTGCACCTGCTGTTGAACAGCGTGGACGACATATACCACTGCGCATTGGCCTGCGAAATTGCCGATCTTAACCGCTATAAGAAAATTACCAGCCGGGCACAGGTAGCCGCTTACTTGCAGCCAGAGGCCAGCAAACCGTTTGTGTTTGTAATGAATTTAAACTAGCCAGCGCTGTGCATGCCCGCTGCGGCACTACAGTATGGCGCTTACCACATTTTTTATAACCTTAGGCTTGCCCAGTGTGTAAAAGTGCAGCACTGGCACGCCAAAGGCTTGCAACTCGCGGCACTGCTGCGTTAGCCATTCGGTACCCACTTGTTCTACCTCGGCGTCGGTTTTGCACTTCATTACGGCAAGGCTAAGGGCGGTAGGCAAATCCACGTGGAAAATACGGGGCAGCACGGTAAGCTGCTTTTTTGTGGTAAGGGGTTTTAGGCCCGGTATAATGGGCACGTTTATGCCTGCGGCGCGGCAGTCTTCTACAAATTTGAAAAACTTTTGGTTGTCGAAGAACATTTGCGTCATTACATAGTCGGCACCGGCATCTACTTTTTCCTTTAGATAGCTTAGGTCTATTTCCGGGTTGGGTGCTTCAAAGTGTTTTTCGGGGTAGCCGGCCACACCAATGCAAAAGTTGGTTTTGCCACCGTTTTGTATGTCGTCTTCCAAATACAAGCCCGCGTTAAGGTTGGTTACTTGCTTTAGCAAATCGCTGGCATAGTTGTGGCCACCGGGATAGGGTACAAAACTGGCTTCGTTTTTGGCCGCATCGCCGCGCAATACCAGCACGTTGTCAATACCCAAAAAGTTGAGGTCAATAAGGGCGTTTTCGGTTTCTTCTTTGCTAAAGCCGCCACAGATTAAATGGGGAACCGTATCCACCTTGTAATGGTTGCGTATGGCGGCGCAAATGGCCACGGTACCTGGGCGCTTGCGCACTTCCACCTGGGTAAAATTGCCGTCCAGTTTTTTCTTAAACATGGTTTCGGCGCGGTGGTAGGTTACGTTTATAAAAGCGGGCTTAAACTCCATTAAGGGGTCAAGGTGCTCGTAAATGCTTTGGATGGTTTTGCCTTTTAGGGGTGGCAATACTTCAAAAGAAACCAGGGGTTTTTGGCCTGCTTGTTTCAAGTGCTCGGTAACGTGCATAGTAGTTAGAGTGCTTATTTGGTTTGCAAACATAAGCCAGTTGGCGCACCGCGGTATAAAATGCTGCTGCTACTGCCCGGTTTTAAAAGCAAAGGTTAAACGGTAATGCTAATGCTCTGGTTGCAGTGGTGTTAGGGTAAAATTGCCTACCTCACCACAAGCGTGGTAGGGCATGGCACCATAAAAAAACGGTGACTTCACATTTGTGAAACCACCGCTCTTTAAAACAAAAAATAGAAACCCAATTACTTTTTAGGCAGCAATACAGCGTCAATTACGTGTACTACGCCATTGCCAGCAGTAAGGTCGGCAGCGGTTACATTGGCACCGTTTACGGTTACTTTACCTTCTTTTACCGTAAAAGTTAGCTCTTCGCCATTTACAGTCTTAGCCTTCATGCCATCAGTAAGGTCGGTGCTTTTTACAGCGCCACTTACCACGTGGAAAGTTAATATCGAAGCCAATTTAGCTTTGTTTTCAGGCTTCAACAAATCGGTTACAGTGCCGGCAGGCAATGCATCAAAAGCAGCATTGGTGGGTGCAAACACGGTAAAAGGGCCGGGGCCGCTAAGGGTTGCAGCCAGGTCGGCAGCTTTTACAGCAGCCACCAAAGTGGTGTGGTCGGCCGATCCTACAGCAATATCAACTACAGTGGCAGGTGCAGCGGGTGCAACTGTTGCAGTGGTATCAACGGGAGGAGTAGTGGTTGCGCTGTCGGTTTTGGTTTCAGCAGTTTCAGCGGTGCCACAGGCAGCCATTAGTGCTACAGCCACAGCCATTGCACTCAATTTCAATTTTGTCATATTTTTAATTTTTAGAACAACTATACAGCCACAATGTGCTTAATGTTGTATAAATAGAAAAATAAATTAATGATATGCCCCTGTTGGCCCCATGGTGGGCTTTGGCAAATTGGCTAAAAGCCGCTGTGGCGCGGCTGGATGCAAGCGCTGGGCTAAGCTTTGCTGCAAAAAAAACCCGCCTTC
>RDXD01000228.1 GCA_004292575.1 Bacteroidota bacterium | reverse complement strand
GAGCGTTTAGCAGTCTAACGCTCGTTTTAGCGCACAGTTAGCCCTGAAAGGGCCCAATCTACCAGCGAGGCGGTATCGCCCCTCGCCCCTCGCAAACAAGCAACAATCAATATTCGATAAGTTAATAGGGCAAGCCCGCCCGGACGATCTGGTCGGACGGGGTCAAGGCCAAGGCGGCGCCCTGAGCCTGTCGAAGGGTCAAGGGTCGAGGTTTGATGTTACCCCAAAATCCCATCCAAAAACGCCTTGGTGGCCGCATCAACATCACTACTGTTTTCCAACGCTTTTATGTAGGCACTGCCAATAATGGCGCCCTGCGCATGGGCACAGGCCGTTTCAAAGCTCTGTTTGTCTTTAATGCCAAAGCCCACCAGTATTGGGTTTTTTAGGTTTAGTGCATGCAACTTTTCCAGGTAGGCAGCTACATCTCCCATTGTGCCAGTATTGCTGCCTGTGGTGCTGCTGCTGCTAACGGCATACAGAAATCCCGTACTCAATTCGTCCAGCTTTTTTATGCGCTCCACAGCCGTTTCGGGCGTCACCAAAAAAATAAAATCAAGCCCATATTTTTTAATGATGGCACCGTAGATGGTCTCAAACTCATACTCGGGCAAATCGGGCAAAATAAGGCCATCAACACCCACCGCCGCGGCTTGTGCGCAAAAGTTTTCGAAGCCGTATTGCAGCACGGGGTTCATATAGCCCATCAAAATTACCGGAATGGTAAGGGCAGTTGTCGCATTGGTTTGGCCGGTACGCAGGCTTTTCAGTTGGTCAAACAGTGTGGCAATCGTCATGCCGTTTTCAATGGCCACCATATTGCTATTTTGGATGGTGGGCCCATCGGCAATGGGATCGCTGTAGGGCATGCCCAGCTCTATAATGTCGGCACCATGTTGCTGTAAGCTGTGCATCAGCGGCAAAGTATCGTTTAGTTTGGGGTAGCCCGCTGTGCAGTACACATTCAGCACCCGCTGTTTCTTGTGGCTAAAAAGGGCTTCTAGTCTTTTCATAACTCATGTGCTGTTTTTTGGGAAATGGTCCAGTGCTGGCGGTGGGACCAGCCGCTTACAAATAATTCATGTAGGTTGCCAAATCTTTATCGCCGCGTCCGCTGAGGTTTAGCACCACCACATCGGTGGGTGCAAACGGCATTTGGTTAAGCGCAGCAATGGCGTGGGCGGTTTCCAGCGCGGGTATAATGCCCTCTAGCCTGCTCAATTCAAATGCCGATTCCAGGGCTTCGTCGTCGGTGGCGCTTAAAAATATGCCACGCCTTGTTTGGTGCAAATTGGCGTGCATGGGGCCAATGCCGGGGTAGTCTAAGCCCGCGCTAATGCTGTGGGGTTCCACCACCTGGCCGTCGGCTGTTTGCATCAGCAGGCTCTTGCTGCCGTGCAAAATGCCGGGGGTGCCCAGTGCGGTGGTGGCGGCACTCATGCCCGAGTTTACCCCATGGCCGCCCGCTTCTACGGCCACTATTTTTACGGAGGGTTCATCCATAAAATGGTAAAACATGCCCGCCGCATTGCTGCCGCCGCCCACGCAGGCCACCACGTGGCTGGGCAGCTCGCTGCCAGTTTTTTGCTTTAGCTGCCAGCGGGTTTCCTGGCTTATTACGCTCTGAAAGCGGGCCACCATATCGGGGTAGGGGTGCGGGCCTACCACGCTGCCAATAATGTAGTGCGTATCGTGCGGGTCATTTATCCAAGCCCTAATGGCCTCGTTGGTGGCATCTTTTAGGGTGCGGCTGCCGCTGGTGGCCGGCACCACGGTGGCGCCCAGCATTTTCATGCGGGCCACATTGGGGGCTTGGCGATCTATGTCTTTTTCGCCCATATACACCACACATTCCACGCCCTTTAAGGCACATACCGTAGCCGTGGCCACGCCATGCTGGCCGGCACCGGTTTCGGCTATAATGCGTTTTTTGCCCAGCTTGGCAGCCACCAAAATTTGCCCCACCGTGTTGTTTATTTTGTGGGCGCCGGTGTGGCACAGGTCTTCGCGTTTTAGGTAAATTTGGGTACCATGCTTGGCGCTCAGTCGCTCGGCCAAAAATAGCGGCGTGGGGCGTCCCACGTAGTCGGTCAGCAGTTGTTCAAACTCTTCCTTAAACCCAGGATCATCCATAATGGCCAAATACCTGCTGCGCAATTCTTCCACGTTGCGGTGCAGCATTTCGGGTATATAAGCGCCGCCAAACTGGCCATAGTAGCCGTGGGTGGAGGGGGTTTTAAAACTTGGGGTAGTAGTGGTCATGCAATCAACATTAATTAAACAGAAAAAATATAAATAAATGGCGGTGTGCTGTGTGCGGCGGCCGCATGGCTATGATAGGGCTTGGTGTGGCTTGTGTGTGGTTGTACCATAAGGAGCAAAGTGCTAAAGGTTATAAAAGCGCGTCAATAAATCGTTTTACCATGGGCATATCTTTTACCCCCGGGCTTTGTTCAAATTTGCTGTTAATGTCCAGTGCAAACAGGGCTTTGGCGGCGGGGTCGCCCATAAATTCTTTAATGGTTTCTACATCGTCGGGGCCAATGCCACCACTTAAGAAATAGGGCTTACCAATACTGAGGCCTTTAAGCGTACCCCAGTCAAATTTTTTGCCTGTACCACCATATCCCGCTCCCTCGGTGTCAAAAAGAAACATGTCGCACACATCCATGTAGTCCTTTATTTTCCATTCTATATTGTCGCCCGGCGATAGCCTAAATGCTTTTACTACCGAAATGTAGTCGGCAATTTTTTCGCAATATTTAGGGGTTTCATCGCCGTGCAACTGCACCATGTGCAAGCGGCACTCGTCCACCATGTGTTTTACCTCATCCACGCTGGCATTTACAAACACCCCAACCTTGTTAATGTTCTTTACCGCCTTTATTTGCGCTGTGGTTATGTGCCGCAGCACATAGCGGGGGCTTTTGGGGTAAAAAATCATGCCGGTAAACGTAGCCCCCATCTCATTGAGCGCGTCAATTTGTGCCGTTTCTGTCATACCGCAGACCTTAATACGCATGGTGCTGAGTTTTATTTAGAGAGATTGGTAGGTGCTGCTGTCTTTTTTAGAAAGCCTTTGGTTACGTTTTTTTTCAAAATGGTGGGTATTGGTGGCCCAAATAAACCGGGCGGCATTATTTGCCTTGCCGTGCTTGTTTTTTTTGTTTCAGTTCCTGCACAAATTCGGCAAAGGCAATTTCTGGCTGTGGGTGTTTCATAAAGGTTTCACCTATCAAAAATCCCGAAAAGCCATGCTGCTCCAGCGTCAAAATGGTATCGGTATTGCTGATGCCGCTTTCCGCTATTTTGGGCTTATCGGGTGGCAGTTTGCTGGCCAGTTGAATACTGTGTTCCAAATCCACTTCAAAATTGCGCAGGTTGCGGTTATTAATGCCCACCACATCCACCTCGGGGCAAATGTGTTCTAATTCCGCCTCAGTATGTATTTCCAGCAGCACTTCCAGGCCCAGGCTTTTGGCCAGGCCGGCCAGGTGGCGCACTGTGTCTGGGGTTAGGCAGGCGGCTATCAGCAGCATCACATCGGCACCGCAGGCCTTGGTTTCGTACACCTGGTATTCATCCACAATAAAGTCTTTGCGCAGTATGGGGCAAAGTGCGGAATCGCGGCTGTCAGGAATATCGCCCAAGCTGCCGCCAAAGTATTTTTTATCGGTTAAAATGGACACCGCGGCTGCGCCATAGGTATCGTATTCCGATACTACATAGCCCACATCGGCAATATCGTTTATAACGCCTTTGGATGGCGATTTGCGTTTAAACTCGGCTATGATACCGGTGCTACTTTCATAACCCAGTGCCGCCACCAGCGAGTCGCACTCCATTTTAAAATACCCCGATTTTTTTAGTCGGTCTTGCGAAATGTTTTGTTTGCGCCTTGCCACTTCGGTGTGCTTGTGCGCCACTATTTCTTTTAAAAGGTCAATGTGTTTTACGATGGCCATATCAAAGTAGTTTTTGTTTTGGGTAATGCCAGTTGTGTTTACTGCAATGCCAGCAGCCGCTGCAAGGTAGCATAGGCTTTGCCGCCTTCCAAGCTTTCCACGGCGGCTTGGTAAGCATGTTGGTAACTGCTGTAGGCACCGGTGCAATGCAGGGCCATGGCTGCATTGGCCAGCACCACAGCGTTTTGGCTCCAAGTGCCTTCGCCTTTCAAAATCGTGATAAATGTTTTTGCCGCTTCCTCCACCGTATGGCCGCCAAATATATCTGCCGCCAGCACGGTGCGCTTGCCCAATTGCTCGGGGGTGTAAATGGTTTCACCGGTTTGCGTTATTACCTTGGTGTCGTTGGTCAGGCTTATTTCATCGTAGCCATCCAAGCTGTGTATAATGGCAAATGCTTTGCCCGACTGCTGAAGCAAATACGTGTAAATCCGCGCCATTTCCAAGCTATACACGCCCACCAGTTGAAAGTTGGGTTGGCTGGGGTTTACCATGGGTCCCAACATGTTAAAAAAGGTGCGCATGCCCAGATTTTTGCGCAGCGGCGCCACCGTTTTAAGTGCCGGATGAAACAGTGGTGCGTGCAAAAAGCAAATGTTGGCCGTTTCCACTTCGCGGGCAAGGGCACTGGGTTGGGCTTTAAATTTATAGCCCAGCTGCTCCATTACATTGCTGCTGCCGCTAATGCTGCTGGCCCCATAGTTGCCGTGTTTGGCCACTTTTTGTCCCGCTCCGGCCACTACAAAACAGGCCAGCGTGCTTATGTTAAAGGTGTTTTTACCGTCGCCGCCGGTGCCCACTATATCCATGGTGCTGTAGGCACTTAGATCAATGTGTACGCACATG
>RDXD01000385.1 GCA_004292575.1 Bacteroidota bacterium | reverse complement strand
TGCCAGAATGAGTGCCAATATGAGTAACAGGCTTTCCGAAGCAATAATCAACGCCTATAAAGCCACCAAAAATTTACCCATCTCATTTGAAGCCGTACTAAAGCAGTATACACTTCTTCAACCAGATAAGGAAAGGGATAGAGACGATAGCATCAAATCGGTTTTAAAGCAACTCATAAGGAGTAATCTTTTTACCAATGTGGATAGCATTGACCTGATTAAAAGTAGTTGTATTATTAAAATGGATGGTTTCCCCAAAGAAGGCCCCATTGCCAAGGCGATTGTATATTTCCTGGTTTCTAAATTGAACATGCTTTACGAGGAATTACCTAAACAAACCATAAATGACGATTTGGTCGAGCTTCGCCATTTCACGATCATAGATGAAGCGCATTACATGCTTGATTTCGATAACCGGCCATTGCGCAATCTGATTGCTGTTGGTCGTAACAAAGGTCTGAGCATTATCTTGGCCACACAAAATATGGAAAGCTACAAGAGTGACCATTTCGATTTCTACGCCAATGCGCAATACCCGCTTATTATGAAACAGCAATCCATTAACGATCAGGTGATAAAGGACCTGTTCGGAGTAGCTGGCAAAGAATTACAGGAAGTTCGTGAAGCCATCGCTGGATTGCAAAAGGGTGAGTTGATCATTAAAAACCCAACGGCTATAGCACTTGGCATGGGGAAGAAGTTTAAGAAGATTAGGGTAAGGCACTTGATATGAGTTGTTGGAAGTGAATCTTTTGCAGGTTGGGGCAACATGTTTCCCGTAATTGATGTCATGGGCTATTTTGGTTTTTTGCTCATTTTCGGTTTTAATGTCTCGAGCTAAACGCTGGCCAGAATTTTACTGTTTTTTTGTAAACACAGCCATCACAAACAAAAACCGTTTTCAAGAAAACTGGTTACAAAAATTGCGTCGTTGAAGAATACAGCGTTTTTTCAAAGTCTTTTATTGCGTACCAAATAAAAGCCTACAAAGCTTGGTTTTTGTTAGCCTGCCGCAATAAATAATGCCCCACCGAGCAATTGAGGCAGGCTTTGGCATCGCACCAATTGGTTTTAAGTTGCAACAGGGCTTGGCTTTCAAAGGCCGATTTTGGTACCACGCCCAATTGGGTAAGCGGTGCTATTTTGCTGTTTTTTTCCGCAGGCAATATTTCCAGCCACGCTAAAGCCTTGTCTTTGAGGGCACTGTTGTCGGTATGAAGCCCGTAGGCAAAAAGCGTGGGTACAATGGCGTTGATGGTAATAATATGGTACATGTCGGTACCCAGTTGCTTGGGTAAAAAGGCCGTTGGTTCGTCGAAGCGGTAGTGGTAATGCCAGTAATCGTTGGCGGTGGGTTTTAGCAGCGGTTCTATGTCTTTGGGTGTGTTTGCGGCTTTAATGGTGGCAAAGAGGTGGCTGCTTTGGTGTATCAATTGTGCCAATTGTGCCAAACGCACCGTGGGGAAATTTATAGGCCGCATGCGCAAAAACGACGGCGGTAAGTTAACAACCCTAAGCCCATATTTCTTTTGCAAATACTGATATTCCCGATACAGCATTCGCGGGTATTGCTCCTCAAAATGCTTGTGCAAAAGGCCAGCTTGCCCAAGCAGCAGGGCTTCAAGTTGATGAATTTGATGTTTGTGTTTTGCCAGTAGCTCAATAGGTAAGCCCATGGCAATTTGCTCAAAACTGGTGCGGTTTACATTGCCGCCAAAGTAGCGGCAAAGTATGCGCCAAAACACCTCTTCCCAATGGTTTTGGGTTTGGGCCAAGTGTTGGGCAATGCCCTGGTGCTTGTGCATCAACCGCTCTATGGTTAGCCGTTGCAGCCAATTCTTCCAGCTTAGCTCGGGCACCTGCGTAATACCCTGGCCGCAGGGTATTTGCTTGTGGGTGTTCATCCACTGCTCATACTGCATCAGCATCGATTTGGCCACACGGTGCTTCAGTTCCAGCGTGGGCAGCGCATTGCCCAAGGCATCGGGAATGGCTCTGTCGTGTTCCCACACCACGTGCAAAATCACGTTTTGGTAGTTGCCATCGTGCTGATGCCCGTGTTTTAGCCAGTCGGATGAAAATATGTGCAACTCAATGTTGCCAGCCCAAGTGGTGTTGCCTATGGTAATGCGGCACTGGTTAAAATCTGTACCCTGATTGGTATTGAGCAGCCCCGGCGCCAATACTGCAAGTGGCTGCCCATCGGTGGTGGTAAGGGCTTGGCGGTTAAAATATTGAAATTGCCAGAGGTATTGTAGAAGCCGCTCGGTCATCTTTCATTGGATTAAAACGACAAGATACGGCGAAACGGGGTTAAGGCCGTAGCCGTTTTTTTACATTAGGCCTGCTGCAATGCATTTAGTGCCATCACCACGCGGCTAACCGGCAGCCCCATCACATTGTAAAAGTCGCCGGCAATAGATTTTATACCCACCACGCCAATCCACTCCTGTATGGCATAGCTGCCCGCTTTGTCAAAGGGTTGGTATTGGCGCACATAAAATTCAACTTGCGGCTTGGTTAGGGCATGAAACGTTACCTGCGTGGCCTCGGAAAAGGCTATTTCGCCACCCGTGTGCAAAATAACTACGCCGGTTATAACGGTATGTGTTTTACCCGAAAGCTGCAACAGCGTGTTTATGGCGTCGGCTTCATCGGTGGGCTTTCCAATAATGTTGCCGTTGAGTACCACAACCGTATCGGCCGCTAGTATGGGCGGGTGCGTAAGGCGCTGCGCGTCTGCGCCATGTGCTAAGGCGAGCTGTTGGCGCACGGTAAGCGCTTTTTCCCGGGCAATGGCCGTGGCCACCTCCTCCACAGGCAGGCCTGCGGGTATGTTTTCGTCGGTGGCCGATATCATTACCTCAAATGCCACCTCGGCCCACTGCAGCAACTGGCTGCGGCGTGGGCTTTGCGAAGCCAAAATAATGGGTAGTGCAGTCATAAAAAGCGTTGTTAAGCAGTTAATTATGAAGCGGTTGTATAGAAAAATACCATGCTTAAAATACCAGCCAGCATAATATACTTAAGACGGGTGCTCATGCTGTGGTAGTGTTGGGGCGTTACAGCACTTCCCAATTGTTTGAAAAACCGCAGCAACGGCACCACCAAAAATGCCGTGAGATACACTGCTGCCAACCAGGCTGCCAAGCCTCCAAAGGTTAGCACATACACCTCAATTACCACCAGCGATACCACCAGCACCACCAGCCATACGGCCACAAATATTTTACTGGCAGGCACGCCCCACACAATGGGCATGGTGCTACAGCCTTCTTTCCGGTCGCCCTCCATGTCTTCTAAATCTTTAACCACCTCGCGAATAAGGGTAATGATAAAAGCAAATGCCGCATACACCACGCCAATGCGCGACAGGCGAGCGGCGGTTTGAATGTCGGTTGGGTTGTTAAGTCTGCCCGTCCACCACGAGGGTATTTCGGCCACCAGCAGTACAAGCACCACCCATGCGGTTAGTGCCGAAATAAGCACATTGCCCCACAACAAACGGCGCTTGTAGGTGGTGCTGTAGGTCCACAGCAGTATGGTGCAAGCCAGGTTGGCCACCGCTATCAACCAGTTGTTTATCTGCCAGCTTACAATTGCACCCAGTGCTACGCCGGTCCCAGACAGGCCCAAGTGCCAAACCAATGCCCAACGTCGGCTAATGGCTTTGTCTATCCACACTCGATTGGGCTTGTTTACCAAATCGATATTCACATCAAAGTAATCGTTAATAATGTAGCCGCCCGCGGCTATAAATACCGATGATGCACACAGCAACACAAACCATCGGGTAAATAAATGCAGTGGAAAGTTGAGGCCTAGGTTTACAGATGGTTCCACCACGCAAAAGTGAAACAGGCATTGCGTAATGGCAATAAACAACAGATTGGGCCAGCGTATTAAATTAAAGAAAGGGCCCAGCAGTTTCATAATATAGCAATTGTTGATACCAAACCTTACCTACTAGACACCTCAAGGTGGTGCTCCCAATGGCCTCGCATTTGCAGCACTTTTTCTATCACATCTCTTACGCAGCCCATACCACCCGGCAAGGCCGATATATATTTACTGATGCCTTTTACCTGCTGGCAGGCATCGGCAGGGCAGCAGGGTAGCGCCGACACAAGCATGGCTTCCATGTCGGGCATATCGTCGCCCATAAATAAAATTTCGTGCGTCCCAAGCCCTTGTTTATGCATGTATTCGGCCAGCACAGCACGTTTGTCTTCCACACCCATAAACACCGCAGAAACCCCCAACTTGTATAGCCGTTCGGTTACCGGGTTGCTTTTGCCGCCACTAATAATCACTACGTTGTAACCCCGTTTTACTGCCAATTGGAGCGCATAGCCGTCTTTGGTGTTCATGCGTCGCACCATTTCGCCATCGCCCATCAACCAAAGTGTGCCGTCGGTCAACACGCCATCCACATCAAATACGAGGGTGGTAATTTGGGAAAATAATGATAAGCTCATGGTTGCGGGTCTAAAAATACGGTTGCAAGGGTTGGCATAACCATCATTTTGGCATTTTATTTTTGGTTATCACGCCATTCGTACACCCATTTGCTTTGTATCATCTCCAAATGGCCTTCGTTGCTCTCTTCGCGTTTGCCCACAAAGTTGGGCAGGGTTAGTATCCACTCCAGCAGGTCGGTAAACCGCACACGGTAAATTTTACTTTCGGTAAAGTCGTCGCCAAACTTCTCGTAAAGCTTTAGTGCTACGTCTTCGTAATCGTTCCAATAAATGGGGGGTTCAAATTGGGCCATAAAAACAATGTTAAACGGTTTGTAAAAGGGCGGTTGCGGCGTTATTCGCCCAAAAACTGGCTTTGGTCTGGCACCAATATGCGCAGCACTCCACTCTTGCCAGCCTCAAGCACGCATTGGCATCCCAACCGGCTGTTTAGGCGGGGGTTCACTGCCCGGTCAATAAAGTCTTCCTCGCGGTCGGTCAACTCGGGCAAAAAGGCTTCACCTTCTTCTACGTACACATGGCAGGTGCTACAGGCACAAACGCCACCACAGTTATGGTGCAATTCTATGTCGTTTTCCAGTGCAATCTCTAAAATGGAGTCGCCCCCTGGTATATTGGATAGCGTGATGGGTTCTAAGCCTTTTTGTTCGAAACTAAAATGAATGGTATGCATATAGGTGCAAAAAAACGAACTACTAAAGTGTTGTGGGTTAAAAATTTTGTGGTGCAAAAGTAAGGAACGACGGGTGCTTTGGCCGGACAGTGTTTTACAACCACTTTCACTTTACCTAAAATTTTCCGTTTTACACAAACCAAAATACCGGAAACGGCTTGTTTTCGGTCTGCTTTTGTTACAAACCATCAGCAAGTAGCGGCAGCGCCACAGCAGCACTTTTTACCGAGATAAGGGCCTAATTTAAGAAAACTTAAACAAAAACGGCATAACCAAGTATTTTTACAACGCTATGGTAATGTTGCGCTTACGTATAGCAAATGTATTTTTAAGCCGTAAAACATGTTGCAAAAAATTATACGATTCTCCATACGGCAGAAACTCATTGTAGGACTGTTTACGTTGGCATTGGTAGGTTATGGCATATACCAAGCCACCCAGCTGCCCATTGATGCTGTACCCGATATTACCAACAACCAGGTGCAAATTATTACGGTTGCACCATCTTTTGGCGCCACTGATATTGAACGCCTGGTTACTTTTCCCATTGAGCAAGCGGTTAGCAATATATCGGGTACCATTGAGCTGCGCAGCTTTTCCCGATTTGGTTTGTCGCTGGTTACCATTGTGTTTGATGATGCTACCGATGTGTATTGGGCAAGGCAGCAAGTGGCCGAAAGATTGCAACAAGTGCAAACCCAAATTCCGCCCGATATAGGAACGCCGAAGCTTGGGCCGGTTACTACGGGCTTGGGCGAAATATACCAATACGTAGTAAAGCCGAAGAAGGGCTACGAGCACAAATTTGATGCCATACAGTTGCGTACCATTCAAGATTGGATAGTGCGCCGCCAACTGTTGGGCGTTCAGGGTGTGGCCGAGGTAAGCAGCTTTGGTGGAAAATTAAAGCAGTACGAAATTGCCGTAGATCCCAACCGGCTTAACGCCTACGGCATTACCATTCACGATGTTTTTGCCGCCATAGAAAAAAACAATCAAAATACGGGGGGGGCTTATATCGAAAAGGGGGCTACCGTATTGTACATCCGTAGCCAAGGCCTCATAGGCAATGCCAACGATATCAACAGCATTGCCATACCCAATAAAAATATTGGCGTGCCTTTGTTTTTACGCGATGTGGCAGAAGTAAAAATAGGCTACGCCACCCGCTACGGTGCCATTTGCTACAACGACGAAGGCGAGGTAAGTGGTGCTGTGGTAATGATGCTAAAAGGGGCAAACAGCAGCGATGTCATAAAGCGCGTAAAGAGTAGAATTGTCCAAATTCAAAAAACGCTGCCCGAGGGTGTAGAAATTGAGCCTTTTTTGGACAGAACCAAAATGGTGAACAACGCCATAAGCACAGTAGAAACAAACTTGCTGGAAGGTGCTTTGATTGTGGTGTTTGTTCTGGTACTTTTTTTGGGCAATTTTAGAGCGGGTATCATTGTGGCTTCGGTTATTCCTTTGGCTATGCTGTTTGCTATATGTATGATGAATGCATTTGGCGTAAGCGGCAACCTCATGAGCTTGGGTGCTTTAGATTTTGGCTTAATTGTAGATGGTGCGGTCATTATTGTGGAGGCTGTGATGCACCAGTTGGCAAAAAATCGCGGTAGTAAATCCAACGGCTTACTAAATACCGCCCAAATGGATGCTGAGGTAAATGGTGCCGCCGGCAAAATGATGAGCAGCGCCGTTTTTGGCCAGGTTATCATCTTAATTGTGTATTTGCCCATTTTTGCCTTGCAGGGTATTGAGGGCAAAATGTTTAAACCCATGGCGCAAACGGTTGTGTTTGCCTTGCTGGGGGCGTTTATTTTGTCGCTTACTTACATACCCATGATGAGTGCTTTGTTTTTGTCGAAAAAGGTAAACCTGAGAAAAAACATATCCGAACGCATTATTGGCCGTCTCGAAAGGGCTTATCAAGCGGCGCTCTCCAAAGTTTTGCGTTTTCCAAAGCTGGTGTTTTCAGCTGTTTTAGTGTTGTTGGTGTCTGCTGCAATGGTTATGAATGCCTTAGGCGGCGAGTTTATACCTGCGCTGGAAGAGGGTGATTTTGCCGTTGATACCCGCGTGCTTACCGGTAGCAATCTTAATACCACCATACGCAGCACCCAACAGGCGGCAGGCATTTTAAAGCGCCAATTTCCCGAGGTTATAAAAGTGGTTACAAAAATTGGTAGCGGCGAGGTGCCAACCGATCCTATGCCTATGGAAGCCAGTGATATGATGGTGATTTTGAAAGATAAGCACGAGTGGACGAGTGCCAGCAGCTTTGACGAACTGGCCGAAAAAATGGGTGCTGCATTGGAAGATGTGCCCGGCATTACAGCGGGGTTTCAATATCCGGTTCAGATGCGGTTTAACGAGCTTATGACGGGTGCCCGGCAGGATGTGGTGTGTAAGATATTTGGCGAAAATTTAGATACCTTGGCGGCCGCAGCTGCCCAGTTGGCCAAAGTTATTTCATCGGTGAAAGGTGTACAAGATCTGTTTGTGGAACCGGTAACCGGTATGCCGCAAATTGTGATTGAATATAATCGGGCTTTGATTGCTCAGCACCATCTTACCATTGCCGATGTAAATACGGTGGTAAATACTGCTTTTGCGGGCCAAAGTGCGGGTGCCATTTTCGAGGGCGAGCAGCGTTTCGATTTGGTGGTGCGCCTGGCCGATGTAAGTCGTAAAAACATGGCCGATGTTAGCAACCTTTTAATACCAACCCCCAACGGTTTGCAAATTCCATTGCACCAATTGGCTACGGTAAGCGTAAAAGACGGACCCAATCAAATACAGCGCGAAGATGCCAAGCGACGCATTGTGGTGGGCTTTAACGTAAATGGGAGAGATGTACAAACCATTGTGAATGAGGTACAAGCCAAAACCGACCGGAACATCACTTTTCCGGCAGGCTACTTTGTAACCTACGGCGGCGATTTCGAAAACTTGATGCACGCAAAAAAACGACTAATGATAGCGGTGCCGGTTTGTTTATTACTCATCTTTTTATTGCTCTACTTCGCATTTGGTTCAATTAAACAAAGTTTGTTGGTTTACACCGCGGTGCCACTTTCGGCCATTGGCGGTGTTTTTTTTCTGGCCATTCGCGGTATGCCTTTTAGCATTAGCGCAGCCATTGGCTTTATTGCCTTGTTTGGCGTGGCAGTGCTTAACGGCATTGTGCTTATTGCAGAATTTAATCGTTTAAAAATGCAGGGACTTAGCAACATTGGTATGATTGTAGTGAAAGGTTCAGCAAAGCGACTTAGGCCCGTTCTGATGACGGCCTTTGTAGCATCGTTTGGTTTTTTGCCAATGGCATTGAGCACCGGCGCAGGTGCCGAGGTACAGCGCCCCCTGGCTACCGTTGTAATTGGGGGCCTTTTGGTAGCCACATTTCTAACGCTTTTTGTATTGCCACAGCTTTACTTTTTGTCGCATAAAAAGTCGTTAAGGGCACACACACGCAAGGGTAAAGTAGCATTGGTGCTTGTATGCTGCTTGTGCTGTTCCGCCGTTTTTGCACAGCAAAAAATAAGCTTGCAGCACGCCATTGATTTGGCATTGCAAAACAATGGCCAAATAAAAAATGAGCAACTAAAAGCGGCCTATTTAAAAGCCAAAATAAACACGGCATTTGAAGTGCCCAAAGCCTACGCCACAGGGGAATACGGGCAGCTGAATAGCGCCTTAGCCGACAGTAGATTTGGCCTCTTGCAAACCACATCCTTGCCAGGGGTGTATAAATCGAGGCGTCAACTTTTTGCCGAAGAGTACAATACTGCCTTGGTATCTGCGGTATTAACGCAACGCGATGTGCGGCGCGCCGTTACCCAGGCTTTTTATGAAGCAGTTTTCCTGGCAGAGAAGCAAAGAGTATTGATGCAGGCAGACTCCCTATATGCTAATTTTTACGCCAAAGCCAGCTTGCGCTTGCAAAAAGGCGAGACCAATCTTTTGGAAAAAACTACCGCCGAGGCCCAAAGAGCAAACATTTTTGTACAGCTAAGGCAGCTTGGGCAGGCAACCGATGCCGCCCTTTTGGATTTGCAGTGGCTGCTGAATGCCCCCCAAAAATGCTACCCAGATTCAGCCGTTTTTAAAATTGAACCACCATTGCTGCCCGATAGCAGTAATTTAGGCCAAAATGCCACCGTAAAACTTTTGCAGCAGCAGGCGCTAGTAGCCAAGGCCCAAACCAGCGTGGAAAAAGCCAAATTGCTGCCCGAGCTGTCAATGGCATATTTGAACAACAGCTTTGTGGGCATGGGTGCCGATAATAAAGAATACAATGCCAGCAGACGATTTAGCTCCTTACAGGTGGGGGTTGGTTTTCCCATATTCAAAAAAGGGCTAAAGGCAAGCGTGGCAGCATCTGAAATGCAAGAAGCTGTGGCCAACAGCAGCGTGCAGGTACAGATGGCTAGCCTAAAAAATGAGTACCAAAAGTTATTGTCGTTGTACGCCGCTAATAAGCAAATCGTAAGTTATTTTGAAACTACAGGGCTTGCCAATGCGGGCATCATTACCCAAACAGCAAATAAGCAGTTTTTAAATGGCGAGATTAATTATTTGGATTTCGTAGTGCTCATTAATCAGGCGCTTGCCATTCAGCAAAAATATATTGAT
The DNA here is from genome assembly GCA_004292575.1 of Bacteroidota bacterium. GTDB lineage: Bacteria > Bacteroidota > Bacteroidia > Chitinophagales > Chitinophagaceae > Phnomibacter. The sequence goes on along the minus strand of RDXD01000385.1, from coordinate 12,705 downwards.
GCTGTCAAGAATTTGAATGATAGCATCATTGCCCTCAATTTTATTACCGCTCCATAACTCCATAAATTGGTTTTTACATGTATCGTTTCTGTAATGGTTTTTGTGCTGTTGGCAAGCATGCAGTTTTTGCCATCATGCTTATTGGCTTAATGGGGTGGGGGTGTGGCCACGATAAAAAATCTGGTGCCTTGGTAGCCGATGCTGCCAACAACAATACCCTTGTGCTTACCCAGGCGCAGTATAGCAACGCTGGTATTACTACGGTATTTTTGCAATCGGCATCAATACCGGTGCAGCTGCAATTGAATGGCAAAATAGACGTACCACCACAGAATTTAGTTTCGATAAGCGTGCCGTTGGGCGGTTATCTGCGCAGCACCGCGTTGCTGCCGGGTATGCATGTGCGTAAGGGAGAGGTTTTAGCCGTCATGGAAGATCAGCAATACATTCAGTTGCAACAAGATTACTTATCGGCCAAATCAAAGCTGTATTTCTCCGAGCTGGAATATGCGCGCCAAAAGGAACTAAATCCCAGCCAGGCCAGCAGCAACAAGGTAATGCAGCAGGCACTTGCAGAGGTGGAGCAACTTCGCATTTTGGTGAGTGCCTCCGCCCAAAAATTAAAGCTTATCAATAAAAATCCTGATCAAATTTCGGCAGCCAATATTTCAAAAACCATAACAATCTACAGCTCAATTGACGGGTATGTAAGTAAAGTAAATGTAAACATTGGAAAATACGTTACCCCTGCCGATGTTATATTTGAGTTGATAGACCCCTCCGATATTCACTTGAACCTGAAGGTGTTTGAAAAAGACATCAGTAGTTTAGCCATTGGGCAAAGCATAAAAGCATACTCCAATGTTGATACGACTAGGGTTTACACCTGCAAAATTATTTTAATTAGCAAAGACATTGACGCCGATGGTACTGGCGAGGTACATTGTCATTTTGATAATTTTGACAAAAGCATTTTACCCGGCATGTACATGAATGCAACGGTACAGTTGTTAACGGTGCAGACCAATGCGCTACCCGAGGAAAGCGTGGTAAACTTTGAAGGCAAGGCGTACGTATTTATCGAAACAAAAAAAATGCATTTTGAAATGGTAGAAGTGATGCCTGGGCGCAGCAGCAATGGCTTTATTGCCATCGGTAATACTGAACTGCTTCGGGATAAACCCATTGTGGCCAACGGTGCATACACACTGCTTATGAAGGTAAAGAACAAAGAAGAGTGAGTGGAAGTTTCCCCAGCGCTTTAGTTGTGTTGGACGTTTGTAAACTATCGCTTTACGCGATACAACCAATTTTGCTGCACTGTGCTTGCCTTAACACCAGATTCCACTGAAAAACAGGCGTGGGCAGTTGCCACATTTACTTGGTGTTACTTCCCGCGGGGTTCATGCATTTTTGCAATGCTGTTCGAGAGGGCATGATACAGTTGTTCCAGCTGAGGGTTTTGCCGCAGCAGTTCCAAGTGTTTGGATATGGTGTCGGCGTCGTGGCGCAGCGCTGGCCCGGTTTGCACGGCATAGGGGTCAAACTCGTCAATTCGCAGGGCCGTTTCCACTATAAGCGGTTTAAGTAGGTCAAAGCTTACCTGGTGTTGCTTGCAAAACTGCTGTGTTAGGGCGTAAAGGTGGTTAGTAAAGTTGTTGGCCACTACGGCTGCCAAGTGCAAGTGCAGGCGCTCAGCATTGCTGCTGGGTTTTACCGTGGGGCTAAGTGTTTCGGCAAAATCGGTAATAAACGCCAGCGTTTCGGGTGTGGATGCCTGTGTTAACCACGGAAACGGCGAGTAATCAGATTTTTCTTTTCGTAGGCTTTGTATCGGGTAAAGCACACCATAGTTTGGTGCTGCCGGTTCTAGCACTTCCATATTTAAGGCGCCGGCGGTATGTACCAATACGCCCCTGCTTAGGTTAAGGTGCTGGTGCAGGCTGGCTACTGCTGTATCGGTTAGGGCTGCCACGTACAAATCGGCGTCTGTACGTATGTTTTTTAAGTCCGTCACTGGTTCGGCACTTACTGCCTCAGCCAGCTCGGCTGCGTTTATGGGGTTGCGGCTAAAAATCTGTAACACATGGTGGCCCCGTGCGGTTGCCATTTTGGCCAAAACAGTGGCTACGTTGCCAGCGCCCAACAGTACAATGTTCATGTTTGCAAAGTAAGCTCCCAAGCAGTATGCGCATCAGTACTGTTTGTTTGTGATATGTTAATGTGTTGGCGTAAATCTCGAGCCAATTTACGCTTCTTTAACGCAAAAAGCCAAGTTGGCCACACCCGTTTAGCCTTAAAAAGTATTGGAAAATGTAAACTGCACTAATATTGCGCCGTATTCGAGTTGTTTGGGCTGCCCTTGGCACACCACACCACAGACGATTGCACAAATACCTTATGGCAAAAAATCTACTTATTGTTGAAAGCCCGGCTAAAGCCAAAACCATCGAAAAGTTCTTAGGAAGCAACTTTCAGGTGAAGAGTTGCTATGGCCATATTCGCGATTTAGAAAAAGATGAAATGGGAATTGATATAGACCATGGTTTTGAACCCCGCTATATTGTACCCGACGAAAAGCAGAAAGTGGTAAGCGAACTGCGCAAGCTGGCCAAGTCGAGCGACGAGGTATGGCTAGCAAGCGATGAAGACCGCGAAGGAGAAAGCATTAGCTGGCACTTGGCTGAGGTATTGGGGCTTGACCCCGCTACCACCAAGCGCATTGTTTTTCATGAAATTACAAAGCCTGCCATTCAAAAAGCCGTAGCCAATCCGCGTACCATCAACATGAATTTGGTAAATGCGCAGCAAGCCCGGCGTGTGCTCGATCGCATTGTGGGTTTCGAAATTAGCCCGGTACTGTGGCGCAAAATAGGCATGCAACGCAGCCTTAGTGCTGGCCGGGTTCAGAGCGTGGCCGTAAAACTGATAGTAGAAAAAGAGCGGGAAATAAACGATTTTAACACCGAAAGCAGCTTTGCCATTGTAGCAGGTTTCACAGCCAAAGACATTAACAACAAAGATGTGGCTTTTACTGCCGAAGGTGCCCGGCAGAAGCAAATTGGTGATGCTGAGGCTTTTTTAAAGAGCTGTTTTGGGGCTAACTATAAGGTTAACGATATACAAGTTAAGCCCGGAAAGCGCACCCCGGCTGCACCTTTTACCACCAGTACACTACAGCAGGAAGCCAGCCGCAAGCTGGGCTACAGCGTAAGCAAAACCATGCAAGTGGCGCAGCGCCTGTACGAAAACGGGCACATCACATACATGCGTACCGATAGCGTGAGCCTAAGCGAAACCGCTACCGCAGCCATTAGTGCCGAAATTGCTGCCAGCTACGGACAGCAATATTTGCAGGTACGCAAGTATAAAAATAAAAACGAGAGTGCCCAAGAGGCGCACGAAGCCATTAGGCCAACTTACATGGACAAGCACAGCCTTAATGAGGATGATGGCCGACGCTTGTATGAATTAATTTGGAAACGCACCATTGCAAGCCAAATGGCCGATGCGGTTTTGGAAAAAACAACCGTTAAAATTGGCATCAGCACCACCCCCGCCGAGCTAAGTGCATCGGGTGAAGTGGTAAAATTTGATGGGTTTTTGAAGGTGTACACCGAGGGTACCGACGATGAGGATGAGCAAGACGCGAGCCGCTTACCGCTATTGGCGGTGGGGCAAGCCTTGCAGTTTGTAGAAATGACCGCCACCGAAAAGTTTACACGGCCCGGTGCACGCTATACCGAGGCCAGCTTGGTAAAAAAGCTGGAAGAGCTGGGCATTGGTCGTCCCAGCACCTTTGCGCCCACCATCAGCACCATTGAAAAAAGGGGCTATGTAGAAAAGAAAGACAAAGAAGGCACAAAGCGCAGCATTAGAAAACTCCGGCTGGTGGCCAATGCAGTTACGCAGCTGTTGGAGGCAGAAGTGTTTGGCACCGAAAAATCGAAGCTTTTTCCAACCGACTTGGGCTTTGTGGTGACCGATTTTTTAAACAAGCACTTCGACAACGTGATGGACTACGGTTTCACGGCCAATATTGAAGGCAAGTTTGACAAAATTGCAGAAGGCAAGCAAGTGTGGAGCAGCATGGTTCGCGATTTTTACGATCCCTTTCACAAAGATGTGAACCTGACCATGGAAACCGCCGAGCGGGCAACGGGAGAGCGCATTATTGGCGAAGACCCCGAGAGCCGCAGGCCTGTGTTGGCACGCATGGGCAAGTATGGCCCCATGGCCCAAATTGGTAGCCCCGACGATGAAGAAAAGCCCCGCTACGCCAGCCTTAGGGCAGGGCAAAGCATCGAAACCATTACACTGGCCGAGGCTTTGGACCTTTTCCGCCTACCGTTTTCGTTGGGCACCCACCAAGGCATGGAAGTAACGGTGGGCATTGGTAAGTACGGTCCATACGTAAAAATGGGCGAGCAGTTTATTAGCCTGCCCCGTGGCGAAGACCCTTTGGCTGTAGATATGCCCAGGGCGCTGGCATTGGTTGGCGAAAAAGCCGAAGCCGATGCACCCATTGCCACCCATCAAAACTTACCCGTAACCAAAGGCAAGGGTCGTTTTGGGCCGTTTATAAAATGGAACGACCTCTACATTAATATTCCCCGCGCCTACAACTTCGACACACTAACGCAAGCCGATTGTAGTGCTTTGATAGAGCAAAAAGTTGCCAAAGAAGCCAATAGGTTTATACAACAATGGCCTGCCGAAAAAATCACCATCGAAAATGGTCGTTGGGGTCCTTTTCTGCGCTTTGGGAAAAAAATGTTGAAGCTGGGCCGCGAGGGTAAGAGCAAATTTACCCCCGAAGAAGCCGCTACGGTTACGCTTGAAGAGGTAAAAGCCATGATACTGACCCAGGTGCCTTCCGCTTTCGACAAAAAACTGCCGGCGGCAAAAACTGCTGCAAAAACTGGTGCCAAGAAACCGGTAGCCAAAAAAGCGGCTTCATCAAAATCGGCGGCTGCAAAACCCAAAGCCGCCGCCAAAAGAAAGTAGCCTTTAAACTACGGTCGGTACAAACTTACAAGCGGGCAACAATGGCTTCCGCCAACACCTGCAGCCATGCTTGCTGGGCAGCCACTTACGGGCTCAATTGAAGAGGGTAGTGGCATGGTCCGAAAAAAAATTGCCGTGGCTGCTGGGGCCTACAAGTAAGTTTTTATGGCGGTTACCAATTCGGCTTTGCTAATGGGGGTTCCCATAATTTTATTGTAGGCTTTAGCATCTACCAGGTACACATCGCGTATAATTTTCACCAGCTGTCCATTGTTAATTTCTGGCACCAGCACAGTATCGTACTGGCTAAGCAGGGCCCCCAAGTTTTTGGGGAAGGGCCGCAGGTGCCGCAAATGGGCATGTGCTACGGCATGCCCCTGAGCCAACAGCTCTAACACCGCCGTTTTTATGGTGCCATACGTGCTGCCCCAGCCCAGCACCAGCACTTTGCCGACATTTGGACCGTTGTCAATGGTTTGGTCGGGTATGTGCTTGGCTATATCATCTACTTTTTGCTGCCGCAGTTTCACCATCAGCTGGTGGTTTTCCGGCTCATAGTTTACATTGCCGGTTACGGCCTGCTTCTCCAATCCACCCACGCGGTGTTCCAAGCCCGCGGTGCCGGGTACTGCCCAGGGTCTCGCCAGCTTTTCATTGCGTTGGTAGGGCAAAAATTTGGGTTCGTCGTCGTTCAATTCAGTTTTAAAAACCACCTCAATTTTGGGTAAATCTGCCGTTTGCGGAAACCTCCACGGCTCGGCACCATTGGCAATATAGCCATCGCTCAGCAAAATAACCGGGGTCATAAATTCCACAGCTAGGCGCACAGCTTCCATGGCCACCTCAAAGCAATCGCTGGGGGTTCGGCTAGCCACCACGGGCATGGGGCATTCTCCATTGCGGCCATAGTAGGCTTGTAGCAAGTCACTTTGCTCGGTTTTGGTGGGCAAGCCGGTGCTGGGGCCGCCGCGCTGTATGTTTATAATCAGCAGTGGTATTTCTAGCATCACCGCCAAACCCATGGCTTCGGTTTTAAGCGCCATGCCGGGCCCACTGGTGGTAGTTAGCCCCAGGTGCCCTCCGTAGCTGGCACCAATGGCACTGGTAATGGCAGCAATTTCGTCTTCGGCCTGAAACGTGCGAACACCAAAGTTTTTATGCCGGCTTAGCTCGTGCAAAATATCGCTGGCTGGGGTAATGGGGTAGCTGCCCAAAAACAAGGGCAAACCGCTTTGCTTGCTGGCCGCAAGTAGTCCATAGCTCAGTGCTTGGTTGCCCATAATGCTGCGGTAAACGCCAGGTTGCATACGGGCTTTTTCCACCCTGTAGCGGCTGGTAAACGTTTCGGTAGTATCGCCATAGTGGTAGCCAGCCTGCAAGGCTTTAATGTTGCTATTTAAAATGTCTTCTTTTTTCCCAAATTTTTCGTGAAAAAATGCCACCGTGTTCTCCAGGCTGCGGTCGTACATCCAATACAAAAAGCCCAGCACAAACATGTTTTTTGCACGGTCTTTTTCTTTGGTACCCATGGTAAACTCCTTCAAAGCTTCGCGGGTAATTTTCGTAACGTCTATTTTAATAAGCTCGTAGGCATTTAAGCTGCCATCTTCCAGTGGGTTTACGCCCTCGGCATAGTTGGCCAAACGCAAATTTTTGCTGTCAAAACCATCCGTATTGGCAATTATCTTGCCACCGGGCTTTATGCTGGTCAGGTTTACTTTTAAGGCTGCTGCATTCATGGCCACCAGCACATCGCAAGCATCGCCGGGGGTAAACACACGGTCGCTGCTAAAGCGCAGTTGAAATCCCGATACGCCCGGCAGCGTACCCAACGGGGCCCTTATTTCGGCCGGAAAATCGGGAAACGTCGCCAAATCGATACCCATCAAAGCCGTATTGTTGGTAAACTGGCTACCGGTAAGTTGCATACCATCGCCACTATCGCCAGCAAATTTTATTACCACGTCCTGCAATACGGTTGTTTCTGTTGCGGTTGTACTCATTAGTTTATCTGCAATGGTTGAAAATGACGGCAAAGGTAAGGGTGCCGGGCCAATGGCAGGGCGCAAGGGCACGCTGTTTTGGGTTGGTATTACCCTTCGCACCACTTGCCCAAGCCACACGCCATGCCGTTTTGCACGTTCCACTATTTTGCCCGCTCAGCCTTTGCCACTTTACTGCGCATTGCCATTATACTTTATGTTTGTGGCATGCAAAACGTTACCAAATTTTCGCTGCTGTTCAGCTTTTTGTGCATCAGCCTTTTTGCTCAGGCGCAGCCAAAAAACTCTACACCCGTCATCGACACACTGCCATTTAACACCAGCAGCCAGCTGTTGGTGTTTACCGTAACCATTAATGGCCTGCCCGTAAGTGTGGCCTTTGATACCGGTGCCACTTTGGGCGTGGCCAACAGCAGCACAAAATCCACCGCCCAATTAAAAACGCTGCGTAGCACCATGCCTGTAAACGATGCCAATGCAAAACGCGTTGCTCTAAAAAAGGTACGCATAAAAAGCCTTGCTGTGGGTAGCCACAAATTTACCAAGCTCACCAGTGTGCTGCACGATATGACCTTTTTGCGCTGCAACAGCCTGTATTTGTTGGGTATGGACGTCATTGGCAAACTCAATTGGTCTTTCGATTTCGACAAAAAATTGGTTTATGTTAGCAATGCACCCTTTGAGGCGGCCCCTGGTGCGGTTCTGCTACAACCCACCTACAAAAACAAACGGCCGTTTGTTGCCCTCAACGTCAATGGCATTGCTTATCCCAGTTGCCTTATCGATATGGGTTTTACCAACACTTGCGATGTGCCAAGTAAGCCGGCCATTGATAGTGTATTTGTGGCTCAACTACCACCGTCAACGCAGGGTACTTATCTCTTATCTACCAATGGACTCTTTGGCCGCGGCCGGGCCGATACGGTAAAGGTGCTGGTGGCCGATAGCTTTATTGTGGGCGAAAGGAATTTTCCTAAAATGCCGGTAAGCATTGAATCGGCACCCACCGTTACCAAAATTGGGCTAAAGTTTTTCACCAATTATTGCCAGCAGCTTATTCTCAACCACAGTACCAATCAGTACCATTTGCAACCCCGCGCCGTAGCACTTCCGCTGGCATTGCCGCCCCAAGTTGGGGTCGATTTTGTAAGTGGCAAGTTGGTTATTGTTGGCAAAAGTCTTACCCACTTCGCCGATTCTACACTCGTTTTAGGGCAGGAAATTGCCAGTATTGATGGCAAAAAAGCGTCGGACTTTGCCGATGTATGTGCATTTACACTTTGGTGGCAAGGCAACGTAAGGCAGCCCACACACCAAATTGTAAAAACCGATGGTGCCACGGTTCTGGTTAGGCGGTTTGCCTTGGCAACCCAGCCTTAATTGTGGATTAGTGTTTTGCCGCTAACCCGCCGCTAGTCTTTTTTAGGGCCAGTGCCATACAAGCGGTCAAATTCGGTCAGTAGCATCCGCAGCAGCTTCTTGTTCATTTCCACACCGTTGTCGGCCTCCGGCACCTTTATGTCGGCGTCAAACACTTTGCGCAGTATGGCATAGCCTTGTGCCGCTTGGGCACTGTCGTAAAATACCGCTTGCCACTGGGCAGGCACACGCTTGGGGCTGTATATGCCAATGCCGTTGCTCCCCGGTTTTATGGCACTAAAAAACCAGTCTTGGCTTACCCAATAGCGTTCAGGATTGCTGGCAAAAGCAAAAAAACTGTACATAAATTCCAGGTGGTTGCGCATGCGGGCCTCCAACTGCTTCGTGTTTTCGGGTGCAGTGGGCTTAGCACGCCAAGCATTCAAGGCTGGGCTCCACGGGTCGGGGTTTTCAGCATCAAATTCGGCATCTTCTTTTTCGGCAGTTATGCTCCAGTATTGTTTGTCGGCCAGTGCGTCTTCCAGCTCAAGCTGCGTGCTGTCGGCATGGCCGGTCCGCACTTTTTGCAACTGGGTGGGTATTATTTGCAGCGTCAATTTCTTGCCCTTGCTTTCTTTTACCAGCCAGCGCAACTTTAGGTTCTTAGGGTATTGCAGCCGGGTAACCAGCTCGTTCGAAAAACTGTTAAACTTCCAGTTGCCCAGCACATATTCACCCATCAGCACCCCAAAAGCCCGCCCCGAGTCGGCCAGTACCAACCTATTGCCGCGTACCAGTTGCTTCATATCCAATTTGGTGGCCTCGTAGGCTTCCTGGCTTATGGCCTTGCCAAGTGCCTCGCTGTAGGGTGTTTCCAATTCAGTAAACACCCATCGCTGCTGTATTTTTTCTCCTATGGGCGCTTCGCAGCCACACAGCATTACTACAATGGCAGCCAACAATAAATGGTTTTTCATGTGCTGTTGTTTGTGTATCTCTAACTGTTTAAGATTTTTTTTAAGGGTATATGCCCAGCCAATCGCAGGGGCGGTGCACAGCTGCTCATCCGCTGCACTTAGGTGTGCCCACAGCTTGCAAGCATTTCAATTTCACCTGGGTTTTGTTGTTTGGCAGGGTTCATTTGGTTGTAGTTAATTTACAAGCCTCACTGCTGCTTGGGTGCTAGGCGGTTCATTGGTTTCAGTTTTGGCCGTCTGGGTGCCACCGCAATTTGTTATGCCTATGCCCACGCCTTGTATCAAAAAACAGCGCGTCAAGGTTTTGGCTTACGCACCAGTTTGCCTTGGGGTTTGGGTGTTTGGGCTTTGCTGTTGCGTGCTCACATTAAGCTTTTATGCAAGGCTTACAAATTTAAGTGGGGTTCTTTATAGGGCAAGTAGCTGGTTAAAGGTTGTATTGGCGCGGGTTCTCGCGGTTCGCCATCCCTATTTCATGTTCAACCTACAGCAGCCTAATGCCCCCTTCCTCAAACTGTATTTTTTTCTGTTTAAACAAGTTGCCGGTCGTCATTTTAAATGTCTTTTTACTCATGCTAAAAAAGGCATAAATCTCCTCGGGGTCGCTCTTATCGTGATAAGGCAAAAATCCCCCATGGGTCTGTAGCAACCGCAGCACTTTTTCGCTGGCATCTTCCACCCTGGTATAGCCCTGTTTGCCCGCCGCCACGTCTATCTTATTGTCTTCCAAAATGTTTTTTATAAAGCCCTCAAACTTATCGCCCACCTGTATGCTGCGGTATATTTCATTGCTGTGTAGCACGCCCGTGTGTTGCCCATTTATAATTACCACATAGCCAATATCGGTACGCCTATACACCAGCAGCTGCACAGCATCGCCCACGGCCACCGTTAGGGCATCATTGCTCAGCAGGTATTCAAACTTTTCGGTGGCCGTTAGCCGCTGGCTTTGCTCATCCACATACACATACACCAGGTAGTCGGCCCCGGCCCGCATGCGGCCCAGTTGTTTGCTGGTGGGCACAAACAAATCTTTCATCAGCCCATTATCTAAAAAAGCGCCATGCGGCGTAGCATTTACGCAGCGCAGTTTTACCATATCGCCCGCCTTGCCCAGCGGTTGCTGCGTGGTAGCAATCAAGCGGTCTTCGCCATCGTGGTACAAAAAAACGTTCAACTCATCGCCAATAGCGGCACCCGGCGGCACAAACCGTCGGGGTAGCAAAATCCCTTGGTCACCATCGTCCAAATACAAGCCAAAGCTCACCTCGCGTATCACTTTCAGCAGGTTAAAGTTCCCAATATCAACAGCCATAAGCACAAGTTTTTTTAAAGGTAAGCATTTGTACACGTTATACCGCAGGCACCACTACCGTGCAAGCCTCCAGCACCAGTGCGCAGGCGGCCAACAGCTGCTGCGGCGTCACCGTTATTGGCGGGGCTATGCGCAGGCATTGCGGTGCAAACAAAAACCAATCGGTTATGGCACCGTGCTGCACGCAGTAGTGGCATATCTGCTGGCAAATGGCCGCGTTTTCAAATTCCACCGCCATCAGCAGCCCGCGGCTGCGCACACTTTTAATGGCCGGGTGCACCAGCAAGCTGCGCACCAGTTGTTCTTTTTCGGTTACCACGGGCCAATATGGGGCATTTACCGGCCCCTGTTCACCCGCCGTCGCGGCACTTGCGGCATCATCATCAATGGGCTCATGCCTCAGCGCTGTAAGCAGTTCGCCAAAAGCCGCCATGCCGGCAGCGCAGCACACGGGGTGCCCTGCAAAGGTGCTAATATGGCCCAGCACCGGGCTGTGGGTAAGCAGTTGCATTAGCCCATGGCTGGCCACAAACGCACCCAGCGGCAAGCCCCCGCCCAGCGCCTTGCCCAGCAGCAGCACATCCGGCACTATGCCATAGGCTTCAAAAGCCCACAGCGTACCCGTGCGGCCAAAGCCCGTTTGTATTTCATCAAACACCAGCAGCGCACCCACATCGGTGCATTTTTGGCGCAAGGCTTTTAGCCAGTTGTGCAGCGCAGCATGCACGCCCGCTTCGGCCTGCACCACTTCCACCACCACGCAGGCTGTTTCGGTTGTTACCGCCGCTATGGCAGCATCGCTATTAAAGTCTAAATGCCCCACATGCGGCAGCAGCGGGCGGTAGGCATTGCGCCAATATTCGCTGCCCATTAGGCTAAGCGCCCCTTGCGTGCTGCCGTGGTAGGCTTTTTTAAACGCCAGTATTTCCGTGCGGCCCGTGGCCCGTTTGGCCAATTTCATAGCCCCTTCGGTAGCCTCCGATCCGCTGTTGGTAAAGTAAACACAGTCCAAAGTAGCCGGCAGGTGCCGGGCCAGCAGCTGGGCATATTGCACCTGCGGGCGCTCTATCAGCTCGCCGTACACCATCAGGTGCATGTATTGCTCCACCTGCGCATGTATGGCCGCCTTCACCCGCGGGTTGCCGTGCCCAATGTTCATTACGCTAAACCCGCTAATCAGGTCCAGGTAAGCCTTGCCCTCAGCGTCGTACAAATAGCAGCCCTCGGCGCTTACTATTTCCAAGCCAATGGGCATGGGGCTGGTTTGAGCCACGTGTTGCAAAAAAGCTTGGCGGTTGGTCATGGCTGGCAAAGGTGCAGCAAAGCAGGTTATTATTTTGGGGCTATTGGCAGTAAATCCCCGCTTGGGCCTCAGTTCGGGCCCTTTTGGCTGCGGTGCTACACCGCCCCGGCCCGCCATTAAAATACAGGCGGGCCGGCGGTGTAGGCACGCCCCGCCAGGCCCCGCAGCCCTTGGGCGGCAGTGCATGTCCGGACACGCGGAGCCGTGCCGCCTGTTGCGCCCGTCTCCCGTCTCTACGCAGTAGAGATTGGTCGGAACGATGATAACGCAATCCAACAACCTTATCCGTTGTTCCGACCGTAGCTCCCGTTGTTCCGACCGCAGCTCCCTTCGGTCGCGCCGGGCGGAACAACGCCCCCCAAGTCCCTTGCCAAATGCCCCAAAATGCATGCTTTACGATAGAGCCAGTCAAACCAGCCGCTAACAAGTACAAACGCCATTCACTTTGTCGGCCTTACGTTTACAATTTGGCCAAGTTGTCGTTGTTTTTTCCTGCACCATTTGCTTTTTTTAACCTTGGATGCGGGTGTTTTTCTTTAGCCACAAAAGAAATTTTTCTGTCCAAACCCTTTGCCCATCGTATTCTGCTTAAACTGGCCGCGAAAAAGTTCAAATTTGTTTTAAAAAAATTTGTTCGCCTGCGTTCGTGGCCCACCATAGTCGTTAAGCTAAGGAAGGTGATTGAAGTTAAGCGTTTGGTAATGCGTTTGTTTTTCGTGGGGCGATTGGCACAGGCAATCG